>JAGCYK010000033.1 GCA_017960845.1 Clostridia bacterium
AAGCAGAACCTCGTCGCAGTAAGGAAGCATTGTTCTATACATCATCGCTCCGCCTATGACAAAAACCTCTATGTCTTTGATTTCCTTGATTCTCCAGAAAAACTCCTCTAAGGTTTCATACATGTCGTAGCCCATCTCGGCCGCTCTATTCTTATCTCCGCCCGGCCAAAGCACAATATTCAGCCTGTTTTTAAGCGGCTTTCCTCCGGGAAAGGATAGAAGCGTATTAGAACCCATAATAACGGCATTCCCTAGGGTTGTCTTTCTAAAGAACGCCATATCCTGCGGAAGTTCAAACATTAAGTCGTTTTTCTTTCCTATTCCCCATTTGCTGTCGCAGTGAAGTATTGCTTTCATTTTTTATTTCCTTATATCGCTACTTCTATTTTTTTATCTAAAGTATTGTATTTATAGTTTTCGAGTTTAAAATCGGATACCTTAAACTCATAAAAGTCTTTAATGTCTTTATTCATGATAAACTCAGGCGCATCGAACTGCTCCTTTTCGATTATCTCCTCTACAATCGGAACGTGCCTGTCATAGATATGCGCGTCGGCAATGACGTGAACTAACTCACCCGCTTTAAGTCCGCTAACCTGCGCCATCATATGAACGAGCACTGCGTATTGAACCACGTTCCAGTTATTTGCGGTAAGCATGTCCTGAGAGCGCTGATTTAAAATGCCATTAAGAGTGTCTCCCGAAACATTGAAAGTCATTGAATAGGCGCACGGATAAAGATGCATTTCGCTTAGATCTGCAAAATTATAAATGTTTGTCATGATTCTACGCGACTGAGGATTGTTCTTTAGGTCATAAAGAACCCTGTCTACCTGATCGAAATACCCTTCTGTATATTTCTGCTTTACTCCTAGCTGATAGCCGTATGCCTTGCCAATAGAGCCTGTTTCATCCGCCCAGCTGTCCCAAACATGCGAGCCTAGTTCATGGATGTCGTTGGACTTTTTTTGCCAGATCCATAAAAGCTCGTCTATGGCGGACTTTAAAAAAGTCTTTCTAACCGTAATTATGGGAAACTCCTCTTGAAGGTTATATCTATTAATAAGCCCAAATTTCTTTATAGTATGCGCGGGAGTTCCATCTTCCCAGCGCGGCCTAACTTCTAGCTTTTCATCAGAAAAGCCGGTCGAAAGAATTTCCTTTAAATTTGAAACAAAAATTTTATCTGCTTTGCTCATCGGTTTCCTCCATAGCTCTATGCTGAATATATTTTAGTCTTTCCGTTTTGCCGGATAAGTGCAAATAGCCGATTAATGCTTCTAAAGCGGTTGCGTTCATGTAATCGGCCGCTGTTGCATTTTTTGCTTTGTTTGCCGGATGCGAGTTTCTTGCCCTATGCGCAATATTTTTTTCATCTTCGGTCAGCTCGCCCTCTATTTTGCGATAAGCCTTTGCCTGGGCGGTTGCACACACATAACCCTTGCAATAGTTGTTTATTTTATTGGGCTTTGCGTCCATAATTTCAAGCGCTCTTTCTCTAACAAATAATGTGTAAACACTATCCCCAATAAATGCTAGCGTTAGGGCGCTAAGCTGTATAACTTTACTCTCTTCCATTCTTAAAAGAGTATATCAAAAGCAAGGGTGTTTTGCAATGCTTAAGGTAAAAACCAAGGCTGAAAGCTATTTGTTTTTTTGTTATGTGAAAATATAAATATATATGAAAAAATATTTCAATCGTCTTGCACTTTGCCTTGCGTTTGAATATAATTTTTATAAACAATAAAATGCACAAAAATGGAGGAGAAAAAATGAAAAAGGCTATTAGAATTTCAGCTGCAGTTTTGCTTGTGGTTCTCGCACTTTCTCTTATCGCTTGCGGAAGCGTTTCAAAAGACTATGCAGACAAAATCAACAATGCGGCTAAAAACAAAGAACATCTTACCTATTCTGCTGTTATTGGCGATTTAGGCGATCCCGCAGTAAATGGTGTTGCTACTCTTGGCGGCTCCGGAGAAAGCGGCGTATGCATTTGGTACAAAGGATGCAAGACAGTTAGTGAGGCAAAAGAGAAGAAAGATAAGGGCGAGAAAATTGAGTCAATCACTATCACCTTCCTTGACGGAAAGGCTACCGCTGCAGTATACCTTGCTGATGCAGACCCTGATGCAAAGTAATAATTAACTTTAATAGTATCTAGAAAAAAGGACTTCTACTCAGGAAGTTCTTTTTTTTATTTTTTTTCTTGCATATATTTTCTTTTGTTTGACTTGCTTTTTTTATTTATGATATTATGAATTTGCAAATGAGAGAAACATATTTTCTCTGTCATCTTGCATCATTTGTTTGAATACATTTTCCCCCTTATCATACGAATCCGTTGTGTGGCGTAGATCCCACGGTGGATTCGTTGTTTTTCTAGAGGTATCCCAAGATGAAAAACTACTACAAGGTTCTTAATGTAAAAGAAACAGCTACCGAAAGCGAAATTCGCAAGGCTTATTTTACTCTGGCTAAAGAGTATCATCCTGATTTAAATTCAAATGATGAAGAAAAAATAAAGCGCTTCGATGAAATAACTAAGGCTTTCCATTTTTTACAAAGCCCACTTAACAGAATGGGCCTTGACGCAGAGCTTCGCGCAGCAAGAAAAAGCGAGCCCGCTCCTAATAAAAATGTGGAAAGCGCTCCGCCTAGTAGCAATGCAAGTCTAGCCGAGATAAATAGTATTTATGCAAATCAACTAAATGAATATGAGCTGCTTTTAAAAAACCTGCTTAAAGAAGCCTCTGGCGGGGCAATTCCAATTACAACCGAGAAAGAAAAAGAAATACTTAAAACTATCCGGAAGAATAAAATAAAAAGATCAAAACTTAATTAATTAGAAAGCTCCCTTCTTTTGCGATTAAATCGAGGGAGCTTTTTTAGACAAAAAACAAAAGAGCGACTTTCCTTAAAAAAGCCGCTCTTTATTACTAATTCACTTTAAATTACTTTGTGATCTTAGAAACGACACCTGAACCGATTGTTCTGCCGCCTTCACGGATAGCGAAACGAAGTTTCTCTGCCATAGCAACAGGAGCAATAAGCTGAACCTTGATGGTTACGTTGTCGCCAGGCATTGCCATTTCACGTCCGTCAGGGAACTCGATTGTTCCGGTAACGTCTGTGGTTCTGAAATAGAACTGAGGACGATATCCCTTGAAGAAAGGAGTCTTTCTTCCACCCTCGTCAGCTTTAAGAACGTAAATCTGTCCTTCGAACTCTGAGTGAGGAGTAACTGAACCGGGCTTTGCGATAACCTGTCCACGCTCAACGTCTTTACGATCGATACCACGAAGAAGGATACCAGCGTTGTCTCCGGCCTGAGCGAAGTCAAGTGACTTTCTGAACATTTCGATACCTGTTACAACAGATGTCTTTGTTGCTTTAAGTCCAACGATTTCGATAGGATCCTGGATCTTGCAGACACCGCGCTCTACTCTACCAGTAACAACGGTTCCACGACCAGTGATTGTGAATACGTCTTCAACAGGCATAAGGAAAGGTTTGTCTGTGTCACGAGTGGGCTCAGGGATATAGCTGTCAACAGCATCCATAAGTTCGAAGATGCACTTGCAAGCGTCGCTGTCAACATTACCTGCTGTAGCTGCTTCAAGAGCTTTAAGAGCGGAACCCTTAACGATAGGGCAATCATCGCCAAAGCCATTTGCATCAAGAAGATCACGGATTTCCATTTCTACGAGCTCAAGAAGCTCGGGATCATCCATCTGATCGCACTTGTTAAGGAATACAACGATCTTGGGAACGCCTACCTGGCGAGCAAGAAGGATGTGCTCCTTTGTCTGGGGCATTGCACCGTCTGTAGCAGCAACAACAAGGATTGCGCCGTCCATCTGTGCAGCACCAGTAATCATGTTCTTTACGTAATCGGCATGGCCCGGGCAGTCAACGTGTGCATAGTGACGCTTTGCGGTCTCATACTCAACGTGTGCAGTATTAATTGTTATACCTCTTGCCTTCTCCTCGGGAGCCTTGTCGATATCTTCATATCTCATCTTCTGAGAAAGTCCCTTAGCTGCAAGAGTCATGGTTATAGCAGCGGTAAGGGTAGTCTTACCATGGTCAACGTGACCGATGGTTCCGATATTGACGTGCGGTTTGCTACGGTCAAATTTAGCCTTTGCCATTTTTAAATTCCTCCAAACAATTTTTCAATAAAATATTTATTCTGTGAGTCTCTACATTATATATTAAGATTTTATATCTTGTAAAGGATTTTTAGTTAGATATTAGCATGGTCGATGCTTAAAAAGTCTCATTTTAAGCGATTTTCAGCAAACTAACTATTACTTTTTAGCTCTCTCTCCGATAATCTTCTCGGCGATGTTTCTAGGTACCTCTGAGTAGTGGTCAAACTCCATTGTGTAGTTTCCTCTTCCCTGAGTATTAGAACGAAGGTCTGTTGCGTAACCAAACATTTCTGAAAGGGGCACTTCTGCCTTTATTTCATGAGTTCCGTTAACGATTTCAGTTCCCTGAAGATTTCCACGGCGGCGAACGATGTCACCCTGAACCGCTCCGAGATAATCCTCCGGAATTGTAACTTCAACCTTCATGATCGGCTCAAGAATAACGGGGTTAGCCTTGATGATTCCCTCTTTAAATGCCATAGATCCAGCGATGTGGAATGCCATTTCTGAAGAGTCTACCTCGTGGTAACTTCCGTCGTAAACGGTTGCCTTGAAGTCAACTGTCTCGTATCCTGCAAGAACACCGCTCATGCGAGCTTCTGCAATACCTTCGTTAACAGGCTGAATGAATTCTTTAGGAATTGATCCACCAACTGTTTCGTCTGCAAACTGATATCCGCTGCCCGGCTCGAGAGGTTCGAAACGTACTTTACAATGTCCGTACTGACCTTTACCACCAGACTGCTTGATATATTTTCCTTCTGCTTCGATTGCTTTTCTGAATGTCTCGCGGTATGCAACCTGAGGCTTACCTACGTTTGCTTCTACTTTGAATTCTCTTAAAAGTCTGTCGACTATAATTTCAAGGTGAAGCTCGCCCATTCCGGCAATGATTGTCTGGCCTGTTTCCTGGTCTGTGTATGTCTTGAATGTAGGGTCTTCTTCTGCAAGTTTTGCAAGCGCAAGTCCCATTTTCTCCATTCCGGCCTTTGTCTTAGGCTCGATAGCAACTCTAATAACCGGATCGGGGAAGTCCATAGACTCGAGCACGATAGGCTTGCTCTCGTCGCAAAGCGTATCGCCTGTTGTAGTATCCTTAAGTCCAACGATTGCGCAGATGTCACCTGAGCAAATCTGTCCGATTTCCTGTCTTGAGTTAGCGTGCATCAAAACGATACGTGAAACTCTTTCCTTTCTGCCCTTTGTTGAGTTAAGAACGTATGAACCTGTTGAAAGGGTTCCAGAGTAGCAACGGAAGAATGCAAGCTTTCCTACGAACGGGTCTGTCATGATCTTGAATGCTAGACCTGAGAAAGGTGCGGAGTCGCTTGTCTCGCGGCTTTCTTCCTCACCGCTATCAGGATTCTGTCCCTTTACAGGGGGAACGTCTACAGGGCTGGGAAGATAATCGATGATAGCATCAAGAAGAGGCTGAACGCCCTTGTTCTTGTAGGAAGAACCGCAAAGAACGGGGTTGATTGTCATATTGATTGTTCCCTTTCTTATTGCTGCCTTTATTTCCTCTTCGGTGAAAGATGCGCCTTCGTCTTCGAAGAATCTTTCCATGAGGTCATCATCCTGCTCTGCAACTGCTTCTAAAAGCTTTGCGCGGTATTCGTTTGCGATATCTACCATGTCTGCGGGAATATCTTCATCGCGAACATCTTTTCCAAGATCGTCATAGTAAACTTCAGCTCTCATTTTAACGAGGTCGACGATTCCTTTAAATCCGTCCTCTTTTCCGATGGGAAGCTCGATAGCTACGGGATTTGCGTGAAGTCTCTCTACCATCATCTTTATAACGTTTAAAAAGTTTGCTCCGTCTCTATCCATTTTGTTGACGTATGCGATTCTAGGAACGTTGTACTTTGTTGCCTGGCGCCAAACTGTTTCAGACTGAGGCTGAACTCCGCCCTTAGCACAAAATACTGCAACGGCTCCATCAAGAACTTTAAGAGATCTTTCTACTTCAACGGTAAAGTCAACGTGTCCCGGAGTATCTATAATATTGATACGGGTCATCGGGCTTGTCTTTGTTTTCCAGAATGTGGTTGTAGCAGCGGAAGTAATAGTAATTCCTCTTTCCTGCTCCTGCTCCATCCAGTCCATGGTTGCAGCGCCTTCGTGAACCTCTCCGATTTTATGAACTTTTCCGGTATAGAAAAGGATACGCTCAGTAGTCGTTGTTTTTCCGGCGTCAATGTGCGCCATGATTCCTATATTTCTTGTATTTTCAAGTGAATATTCTCTTGCCATTGAGGTCTTCTCCTATCACCAACGGAAATGAGCAAAAGCTTTGTTTGCCTCTGCCATTCTATGCATCTCTTCCTTGCGCTTAAATGCAGCACCGGTAGAATTGTATGCGTCCAAAAGCTCTGCTGCGAGCTTTTCTTTCATTGTCTTTTCGCCGCGCTTGCGTGAAAAAGAAACAAGCCAACGAATCCCGAGCGTCTGACGACGTGCAGGAGCAATTTCAAGGGGCACCTGGTAAGTAGAACCACCTACTCTGCGCGCCTTAACTTCAAGCTGGGGCTTAACGTTTTCAAGTGCTTTGTTGAAAACATCCATAGCCTCCGCGCCTGTCTTTTCTTTTAATATATCGAAAGCATCGTAAACAATTTGCTGAGCGATGCCTTTTTTACCGTCAAGCATAACCTGGTTTATAAGCTTGGTAACAACCTTGCTTCCATAAACAGGATCCGGTAATACGTCCCTCTTGGGAACGCCACTTCTTCTGGGCATGATTCTTGTCCTCCTTATAAAAAATAGTGTTTTTGTCGGATAATTAACCGACCTTTGAGGCATCTTTTTATTAGGAGAATAAGTCCAAAGAAAAATCTGCCTTTGCTTAATGATTCCCTTCTAAATAATCGCTTATTTAGGGCGCTTAGCGCCATACTTCGAGCGGGCTTGCATGCGTTTAGCCACACCGTTGGTGTCGAATGCACCGCGGATAATGTGATACCTTACGCCTGGCAAATCCTTCACTCTGCCGCCACGAACTAGCACGACGCTGTGTTCCTGCAAGTTGTGTCCTATTCCGGGAATATAAACAGTACCTTCCATCTTGTTTACAAGACGTACACGCGCAATCTTTCTGAGTGCGGAGTTAGGCTTCTTGGGGGTCGCCGTTTTAACGCTGAGACAAACTCCGCGCTTTTGGGGACAAGAATCGAGAAGAGGGGAAACCGACTTCTTAACGCTAGCCTCACGGCCCTTACGAATTAACTGGTTTATAGTGGGCATGTTACTCTACCTCCTTTGATAGTATTGCCGTCTTTGCCCGCCGGCTTGAAACCGATGCAAAGACAAACCTGTGCCTAAAAGCACAGGCTAGTTGATTATATTTAATCGTCAAGGGTATTGTCAAGCAAATTTTAGTTTGATGCAAAATTAGAATGTTCTTTTTCTCACCTTAAAATAGCTACTATATATTATTTATTACGAAAATATAACATAAAACCTGCGTCGGCACCAAGGCCCAGTGCCACTAGCGCCGAAATGACTATAAATGTTTTGACTAGCGCCCAGATTATTCCAAAAAGTTAGTTTCACGGCAAGATGCATTTTTTCTCCGCTCCCAAGCAGCACCTCTCCGCCGTAAAGCATAACGGCCTCACGTCGCACCTGCCCTCCGGAGCCTTCTGCTAGAAAAACACCTTCCCCGTCGCTGTAATCAAAGGCGCTAGAAAAATCTGCGCTTGTTACAGAGTCGCCAGCCGTAGAGATTTGTTTGGCTAGAACTTTTATTTGCGTAGACAGCCAGTACTCATCTCCGCCAACTAAAATCGATGTTTCTTCTATCTCGCTTGGCCTATCTAAACCAATGGAAGAAATGCTAATCGTTCTATCCGACGCATTGAAAACCTCGAGAATTATGGTCTCGCTAGCCCCCGGCAGGTCAAAGAAAAACGGCACCGTTCCTACCTCTGTCATGTCTCCAAGCCCTACTACGCTATTATCTCTCATTGCGTAGCCACTAACAAGTATTTCCTTTTTTGGCGCGCTTAAATTGATTCCGCCGCCATGTGTTTGATGGTTTGACGAGAACCAGCCAAGACCACTGCCAAACAGCAAAAAGCCACTTAGCAGCATTGCGCAAAATAATGTCGCAATGGAGATTAAACTAAAAAGCGCGCCTTTAAATAGTCCTTTCTCGCTACTCTTATCGTTGCCCTTTTTCATTCCACTTTTCCCCTATTATTCACGCTAACTGCTATCATTTGTCCCGCCGGTCACATCGGTTATATCATCGCCCATATTCGGACTTTGACGAATGATAGAAAGGTGAGCATTGTCCGTTCCTGCGAATATAACTTTGAATGTGCCCGTAGCATCCGTAACCGACGTAATATAGCGCCTTACGTTAATTGTAAACTGGCCTATTTTAACGAACTCTTCGCCGTCTTTATCATTATTTCTTGTGTATAAAATTGTCAGCGAAGGAATATAGTAATTAAGCGACGTGTCTATATCAGAAGAATCTTTTACTGTCACTATTTTCCCGGAGAGATTATCGTAAACAAAATCTATTGACCCAAGCGTTGAGGTCGTGCTTGCCGCACTTGAGCCTATATCTAAGTAGCATAAATATGCGCCGTATCTACCCGAAACTGAGCCTAAAGCATACTCTCCATGATTAACCGGAATCTCGAAATAATACATTGCGTTCATAACAAGGCCGTTAGTGTCTCCGGGCGACTCTATCCAGTTTAAGTCGAATAGCTCTATGTAGCCAGCATATCCGTTTGACGCGTTTGGCGCATCTATTAGCCCACTTATTGAATACGTTCCATCTGCATATAGATAGATGTACGGCTTTTTCTCACTACTAGGGTCTCCATAAATCTTTAAGATTCTCTTTATGTCCGTTATTTTGTTTTCTTCGTTTCTAAAAATCTTGCTCAAAGAAAAGAAACTGTCGTTTTCGTATCCGGCATTGTCATAGTATGTTGCGGCAAAGAAATTCACATATCCTTTGGTTTTCAGGTTAAAATCTATACAGTCTTCTGGCAGTTCGTAGTTGTAATAAACCTGCCTATTTACTGTCACCTTGTCTGCGACGATAAGGTGGTTTTTGCTTATTACCGCATCCATAAAGTGAAGTCCGTACACCTGCGTAGGATTAGCGTCTAACGTTTCATGGAGCTGGTCTCTTGAGGCGTCATATTTTTGCAGCGCTAGGTCAGCGGGTGCTTCTTTTGAAGAGTAGGCACTAAGCGCGCTAGAGACGAACGTATTAGAAGAATTATATGAGTCTGAAACTCTAGCCCAGCCTGATGACTCAAAGGTGCGCGTTAGCACCTCCAGTCTTCCCTGATTATTCCTATATGTGCTTACTCCGGATAGTGAGTTGCCAAGTTTGTTCATAGGATAATATGCGACTCGAACGTCACCCCACGCCGACTGGTAGCTTGCATATGACCCGCCCACAACGTATCCGGTATTTTTAGCGCTTGCCGCAAAAGGAGAAGTATCGTCTGCTACAAGCGGAAAATATGTGGCATAACCGGAAGCTTCGCTTGTAACAGCTTTTAAAACGATTTGCCGGTCTTTCGAGTTAATACCAAGCGTGCATCCCTGATCTTCTTCTAGAATGTTTAAAACGCTAGAGTCCGGGCTTATCTGGGTGCTTATTAGGTCAAGTGTTTCTGTTTTTCCTATCACGTAGGTGCTATAGTACTGATGCCCGTTAACCAAAGAGAGCGAAACTGTTGCGGCAGAAAAAGAGACAGGGGTTCGACTTAAAGCCATTGATGAGCCAACTGACCATGCTCCGCTAGCGTAGCGAAGATAATTTGATGAATATGTGCGATTTTGCAGATAATTATAGTTCGTCCACCGCCAGTTTTGCGTTGAGCCAAGCTCAAGCGAGTAAGTATACGGCCATGAAGACCTACTCACTGTTAAATATCTCGTAGTGCCAGAGCTCAAAGTAGAAACCGTAGTATTCGTTCCCGCCGTTATAATGGAAAACTCCCATAAAACGGCATCGTCAATATTAGAGTTAACAAAACTATTGCCCTGCATTGAAAGATAGTTTGAGCTCGATTCGATTGTATAATATGCCTTTGCCGTATTAACCATTTTCAAAGCGCCCCTATCTAAAACAAGCGAATATGTCGCGCCTGTTACATTCGCCGGGGTGCATATGAGCTGGCCGCCGTTAGTAGAAAAGACTGTTCCGTCCGCTTCGTTTGAGACAATTTTTAGGTTCGTCGACGACCTTTTGTTGTTCTCTTCGGCTTCAGCTCTTAAATAATAATTAATGCCGTTTTTAACAACATATATTTTTCCGCTTACGCTGTCATAAATCCATATAGTGGCTTCTGCCCCATCCGTTCCTGTACTTATGATTCCGTCCGATTCGTTTAAATAATAATTAGACGTGCCCTGGGTAACCGAAATAATACGGCCTTGTCCGCTTATGGTTCGATTCACTGTCCAGGCCCCGTTATAGATCAAATAATAGTCGTTGCCATTTTGTCTAAAAAACAGTCTGTTGTTTGTTCCGTCATAGGTAAAGACCGCGGCGTTCATTACGCTTGCGCTTAAAGAAATACCGCTGCTAGATGCTTGCAAATAATACACGCTAGCGCCCACATAGGTATAAATATGGTTTGACGCGTCCCAGTGCCACCGAGTCAAAGCGCTCGAGCCGTTAGATAGAAGCGTTCCTTCAGCGCATAGATAATTTTCGCCGTCTGTTATTTCTATATAATTAGTCTCCCTAACTACTCGCCACTGCTCATCGCATGTTAAATACCACTCTACTAGGTATTGGTCTTTAGCCGTAAATCTATTTCCGGTTTTTGTCCAAGTAGTAGAGGCGGATGCATCAAGAGTTAAAGCTCCGTTTGTAACATTCAAAAAGCGAATGCCCTGGCTTGTTGCTGTCTTTAACTCTCCGGTCGCTTAGAGCGCGAATAAAAGTGCATCGCCTAGGTCCGTTTTTGCTATGGCTGAATTAGTATAACCCAGGTACTGAGCTTCACTTGAAATTGTAAAAGCCGCGCTTAGAGGGCTCGCTCTCCACTTTCCGCCAACAAGGCAAAGTTTCCAAGTATTGCCAGCTTGGTCAGTATGCGTTAGTGCGCTAGCCGACTTTGTCCATATAGTCAGCGGACTAGAGTCGAAAGAAAGATCCGTGCCGCGAGCGTTTAGATAATAAATGCTGCTGCCAATAAGCGTTGCTAAATATCCGCCCTCATGGCTAAACAGCTGCTCGCTCCCTGACGAAACGGAAAAGACGCTTCCTCCGCTCTCTCCTACATAATAAGTGCCGCTTCTACTTATACTAAATGCTGACTGGAATGGATAAACTCCCCAGCCGCTATTATATCTTAAGTACCAGTTCCTATTTCCATTTTGGTACGTTAATATGCTTCCGTTCCTAGCCCAAACGGTAGCTCCGGCTTTTGTATTGGTTAGAGATAGATTTACGCCCGAAGCAACTAAGTAATATGGCCTTATTTCATCGTCCGTTTCCACTCTTGCACTTAAGTGGCCATCTAGATCTAAAACCCAGACCGTTGCGTCCAGCTGATTGGTTTCGTCAAGAATTCCATATCTATTTGCGTTTAGATAATGCGCTCCGTTTCCTATAGTAAATCCGCTTTCGGTCTCGGTGGTATAAGTATATGTCGTAACTGTCTTTGGGAAATACACCTCAGAAGTTCCGTGGAAGAGATTGTACCTTTGAGAAGTGGTGGCACTTGACGAGTCTGCAAAGACAAGGCTTCCTCCGTCTTGTGACCTATACGTCCTAATTATCGCCCCGTCGCCCGGGGAAACATAATTTCCGTAAAACTGCTCAATTGAAATGGTAGGATTTCCTTCTCCGTCAAGAATATCCTCCCTTATTGTTATGGTTTCTGCGTTTACGTAAAGCTCTTCGCTGTTTTGTTTCGCTACCCCAAGGATTGTTTGCAATCTTGAGTGAAGTGCCAGCATATCAATCGAACCGCCCCACTCTTCTCCTGCTCCGGATATTAGCCCGGCTATCGTTGCTCCAGACCCAGAGCCTATAGTCGTTCCGCTCTTATCTGGATTAAGGTTGTAAACAAACCCTATTATTCCGGAGTCCGAATGGTAATTTGCTCCTGCGTGCTGAACGTCTATTGCGTCAGTTGTGGCAGCGCCGTTTTCTCCTTCGGTGTAATAGACGCTTATTTTCGTTATTTGAGAATATTCGATGTGGCCGGCTAGTATTCCTATATGGTGATCCTCTTCGTATTCGGTAAGAGCGTTTGCATCACTGCCCCAAATATGCGAGGCAAGCCGCTCCAGCACGCTCTGAGAGCGCACTTCCACTTTAATATCACATAGAAGCAGGTCTGTTATCGTAGAAACAACCCCTTCAAAATAATTTTCTTCATCAATGATTGTATAATCACTCTCGCTGCCCAGGTATCCCACTTTACCAAAAAGCCCAACATCAGGTTCGTTGTCTGTAGATGAAACCACAAAGTTCGCTATGATGGAAGAGTCGCTGCTCATGTCGTTATATTCCGCGTTTCCTGTTTTCGGGGCGCCGCCGACATATCCAATGAAAGGATACCTTTCCGTACCTATTGGGTTTATAACCTTTCCGGCCCCATCAATGCTTACCGGATTGCCGAAAGTATCACAAACCAAAAAGTACGGCATGGACTCTCCGCCGTTATACTCTCCTTCGCTATAATTCTTTGAAATATATTTCTCGTAAAAATATCCGGAACGCTGGAGTGCATATAGATTCATCATATGCCTAGGATACGAAATTATATACGGATTCGCTTTTGTTCCCCAGTCCGTCGTAGGATCAAAAAGAACTTCCTCTGTGGTGTTTTCTTCGTTCTCTCTTCCGCTTAGATAGCTAATGTTTCCCGAATACCCGCCGCTGTTCGGGTTTAACCGCTCAAATAATAAGTTTATTCTCATACCTATGTGTGCTATACGCCCTGCGTCGCCATCCGAAGTATATACTCTCGGCAAACTGCTATAGTACGCATGTGTTGCAGCCGATAAAATGCCGGCCAGCACGCCTAGCATAATAAAAAGAGTAATAAATAATACTTTGTTTCTTCCTTTAAACATTTTCTACCTCTTTTTACATATCGGTTAAACGTATATTCCGTAAAACTCTATTTCAAAAACGAGCCCCAAAAGGAGCTGACACGGCATAAACCTAGTGATCGTTTCGGTAATAGCAATGCATCCTTCTAGGTCCGGCGCTATTCGAACAAAAAGATAATATGGCGAATCCTTTTCTCCGCTAAAAACATCCGCAAACTCATCTCCGTTTTGTAGCGAGACGTATCCGCTTTGGTTTGATGTGTTAAATAGGCTTAAAATGCTTTCTTCCGCGGTGGACGGAGCGAAGCCTAGCGCGCTAACCGCACACTCTATTTGAATAAGGTCAGAAAAGAGCGAAAAGTCTATTCCAACTCCGTTTGATCTAAAATGCTCTACCCCTTCCGCATCAAAAAATCTTATATTCTCCTCAATTAGCGAAAATCTTGCCCTAGCCCTTCGCCCATGACGCGCGATATCAGTTAAATCAAAGCGCAGCAAAAAATAGTTATCGCTATTAAGCGACAAAAGATTATCAATGGTTCCTAAGTGAAGCGAAGTGAAAGTTAGTTTCTCACGGAGCCCTGCGTTGTTTTTCCCTGACGAGCCTACCGGAAGGTCTGCGTCAACCGTTGATTTTGCTACCACGTAGGTGCTTGAACCAGATGCGACTGCCCGCCACTGGCCGTTGGTTTTATCTGTTGTTTCTCCGGAAGTTTCTCCGGCTAGGTCATAAACCCAGGCGCTCATGTTTGGATACGTAGCTCCGCCCGTGCTTAAGTCCGGGTTCTTTTCACCGTGCCAGGAACTACTAAACCAAGCGTACGTAAAAACTGACGCCATAATTATCGTAGATAAAAATAACGCCAAGAATGCTGTTATAACGTTCTTTGTGTTCCTGCTGTCAATCATCGTGTCTCCATTCCCCTTTCTCTTTATGTGGAGGCATTTATATTGATGTAAAACAAAAGCCAGTTGCATTAATATTAAGCAGCTGGCTACCTTGAGTTTAAGACAAGGTTGTTTGTGTGTAGCCGTTTAGCAAAGGTGCCAAAGGGTATTTTGTTAGAAGCATTTTATCATTAATATGGGTTTCTGTCAACCGAAGAAACAACCTAATGCTAGTGAAGCCTTACTCCGTTCTAAGTGCAACAACAGGGTCTTGGCGAGCCGCGGCCGATGCAGGGATAAGCCCTGAAAGAAGCGTTAGACCAACTGAGATTGCTATCATGATGCCTGCTGTCGGCAATGTTAGGTTTGCTATCGTATAGATTCCGAAATTAAGTCCGAGCGCTATGTTGAATATAAAGCAAATGACGTATGTTGCTAGCACGCCTATTATGCCGGCAATAAGCCCTATTATAAAGGTTTCGGCATTGAATAGATTCTTTACGTCTCTTTTCCTTCCGCCCATTGCCCTTATAATACCTATTTCTTTCGTTCTTTCAACAACGGAAACATAAGTAATAATTCCTATCATTACGGTCGATACGACCAAAGAAACGGATGTGAATGCCACAAGTCCTATTGTGACTATCATGATAAGCATATCTACAAGGTCCATAACAAGACCCAGCGTGTCGGTATAATTTATTTTATCTGCCGGTTCATCATGAGTTTCATTCCATTTGTCAAGATAGTGAAGTAGTTCTGTTTTCTTTTCAAAATCCACAGAATAGAATCTTATGCTTGACGGCACATTATTTCCTCCGAGAGCGCTTAGCGTAACAACCTTATTTGATGAACTGTAATATGTACTTACTAGCATATCTAATAGTCCGTCTAATTGAGCTTCCGGCGTCGGGCCAAAACGCATAAGCATAGTTCTTATTAAATTCTTAAAAGTTTCTTTAGATAAAGTTGATGCCCACGTGCTTATGACATCCGATGAACTTGCCGCTCCGGATGTTGAGGAAGATACATTAGCACCAAACTCTTCGTTGTTTTTGTCCGCGCCTTGCTTATTGTATACTATGGTTCCACCTTCTTCGACGTCGTAATAGTAAGTGTAGCCGTATTTAATATTGTTTGCCTGGTCATTATTTCTCATAGCATATTTAACGACTTCGGACCTAGAGGCCTCATTTGACTCAAGGCTCAAAGCATATTGAGTTAGCGCCTCGCTATAATAAAGGCCGGCAGAAAGCGAGCCGTATAAAATGGAGTCTTTTGGCTTTAAAACGCAGGCAATTTTCATGGGAACCGCTTTTGATGCGTCTAAATCGTCCGAATACGTCTGATAGCGAAAGGCATTAGGATTGCCTGAAGTATCGGTGTCTGATACTTTATAAACCTCACTGTTAGGATAATACGCAAAAGCCTTTGAGCCTTCTCCGCAAAATGCCGTGTAATCAAACTCAAGTGGGATTACGGGATCAGAAGGTCGGTAGAAAGAATTGTCCTCAACTAAGCTGTAAGCATAGTTTAAAAATGCGCGCTGTGAAATATATCCGAACTGAGCAAGCAAGATATCGTTAATCTCAGAATCTTTGCTTAGAACGAGCACCATATTTTCTTTTTCGTTTTCAGGGTACTCTCCTGCTAAAACCTCATATTGACGAAGCACGTACTCTTTATTGTTCGGAAGCTCGGAAAATGTTCCAACCGTGTTTATAATGGGAGCAAGTTGCGAATAATCTTCCGTTTTTTCAAGAACTGTTCCATACATTGAGCGGATTCCGGTAATGGAAATATTTACATCCTGAACGCCCTCTATTCCATAAGAAAAGTCCGTATAGATGTTATGTGCAAAATTGATTCCGTAAGATTTTTTTACTACTTCTACGCAGCCTTCTGGAAGGTCGTCTAAATAGTCAACGTATTCCTGCGTGATTTCGTTTGTAGAAATGGAGTTGTTAAGCTTAGCGACTGTTTCTATGATTGTATTTACATAGACCTTATCCGCCATTCGCCCTTTGTTTTCATCTTTATTCCGGTATTGGTCGGCTAGAGACGAAAGCGCCGAGAAATCAAAGGCTGTTTGAGAAACAGTAACCGGAAAACCTGACAGCATATCGCTTTGCATGCTGTCTATATAATTTCTTATTCCGGCAGAAAAAGCTAGGACTATAGCTACGCCTATTATTCCTATAGACCCGGCAAAGCCAACCATAATGGTTCTGCCTTTTTTTGCAAGAAGGTTTCTCCAGGAAAGAGCAAAAGCGGTCCAAAAGCCCATCTTGGTCTTTCTTCTTCCTTTTCTTTTTTCCTGGTCAATCGTCTTTTCGTCTAATACAGCGCCTTCTCTTTCTTTTGTCTCTTCTTCGCTATCAAATGGATTTGAGTCTCCGGTAATCTTACCGTCAAGAAGGTTGATAATTCTATTTGAGTATTCTTCAGCGAGCTCCGGGTTGTGCGTAACCATTATTACGAGTTTTTCTCCGGCAATCTCGCGCATTAGATTCATTATTTGAACACTTGTCTTTGTGTCGAGCGCTCCGGTAGGCTCGTCAGCAAGAAGAATATCCGGATCGTTTACAAGAGCTCGCGCAATAGCAACTCTTTGGCACTGTCCGCCGGAGAGCTGATTCGGGCGCTTATATAGTTGATCTCCAAGTCCTACTTTAATAAGCGCGGTTTTAGCCTTCTCGCGACGCTGCTCAAGACTTAGTCCGGCAATGGTAAGAGCCAGTTCAACGTTTCCGAGAACTGTTTGGTGCGGAATGAGGTTGTAGCTTTGGAAAATAAAACCAATTCTATGGTTTCTGTATACGTCCCAGTCCCTATCGTTATATTTTTTTGTGGACCGTCCCTCAATTACTAAATCTCCGCTAGTATACTTGTCTAGACCGCCTATAATATTAAGAAGAGTTGTTTTTCCGCAACCTGAAGGACCGAGAATTGACACAAATTCGTTCTTGCGAAAATTTAACGAAATCCCTCTTAATGCGTGAACGTCTCCGGATGCTATTTTATATGTTTTGTCTATGTTAACTAACTTAAGCATGATTAACCAACCTTATTAACAAATTATAATTAATGGTTTTTTCCTTTGTCAATTTTTAAATGCGCCATTTGTTCGGCAAACTAACATTTTTGTTGGCTATGTTTTTCAAAAGCAAGCTTCATGGTAGATTTTAATGAGCACATAAAAAAATGAGTAAAGAGCCTAGCCTTACTCATCAAATCTATGTGCTTTAATTTGCTCAATGAATACTACTTCGAAGCCGCCGCGCGCATGCTTTCTTGCATTACATATTTAGTTGACAAAGAAATTCTTTTTTTCTATACTTTTTTTTGCTATGGAACAGAAATCTTTGGGAATAGGCAAACTCAACATACTGGCAAGCTCTCTTGCTTTTTTGTTTGTCACATATATTTTGGTTATCTATATCACGCTAATGGTAGGAGATTCCCCGAACACAATAGCTTTTGAGATTGTTTCGGATTATGCCATTAACTGGGTTTACAGATTTATTCTTGTCTTGCTCGTATATCTTTGCGTTCTTTCTTTATTTATCTCAATTCCTGGATATCTTGTTCTTAAGGCAAAGAAGATTAAAAATTCAGCTAGAAGAGTTTTTGCTATAACCCAGGTTGCCGCTACCTTAGTGATGCTGCTTTGCGTTATTCTTTTCTGGTCAACTTTTGGAGTTCTGTTCAATGCGGATATGTCAACACCGTTTGCCACCCCTTATAGAATTCTCGAAGTTATATTTGTTCCAATCGTTCTTGGTCTTTTGATGTTCTCTATTTTCTATGCTCCTTCTTCGGACATTCTAAAGAAACTCAAAAAACAGAAAAACAAGATTTAATTAAACTAACACTTAAAAACCTCGGATTCGCTCCGAGGTTTTTTTGATGCGTCCAACTGCTGGCTAGCTATATTCCTTTTATGTACGTTCTAGGAGAACTTCCGTTCAGGATATTTTTTATATCGTGCGTAGCGCTGCCTATTATAACTTCCATGCCCAGTTTAACGCAGGGCTTGATATACTCAAGTTTTGCAAAAGCTCCGTTTGCGCCAGATCTTGAGGCGCCGTTGCAGCCCTTTTGATACATCGTGATTTTGTTTATAACGTCTTCTTTTGTTCCGGTTATTTCCGTTATGAGCGAGCTCTTGTCCGAGATGTCTTTATATATTCCATCTAGCGTGGTTAGAATAAGCAAAGTTTTTGCACCTACTAGACATGCCGTCTGAGCTGCCGTTTCGTCGTTATCTACAAGCTCTACAACATTTTTGGATTGCTTTTCTTCGGAGATTTTGTTTATCTCCATTTTGCGAAGCTCTTCTACGGTAACCGCGTCGTTATAGTTTATAATAGGGATTGCGCCCTGGTCGGAAGCGCGCTGAAGAAGCTTTTTTATGTGATTCTTAGAAACGTCGTTGTTAAAGTGCTCATGCTGAACGAGAACTTGACGAACGGAATATCTTTGGTCTATGAATCTCCGGTACATCTCCATCAAAATGGTTTGTCCCTGAGCGGCATAGTCAGTTTTAACTTCCTCTTCCGAGCCTTCGACTTCGCATCCATTTCTACGCATATAGTCTAAGCGGCCAATCTCAACGGCTCCGGATGTTACCCAGGCAATCCCGGGGCGAAGCCAGTGGCCTATCATTGCAAATTTGTTGTAGTCTAGGTCTCCATGTTTTTTATCTACAAGCGCCATGCTACCTATTTTTCCAACTATTTCTATCATCTTAGCCCCCAAACCCTAGCTCTGCTTCAATACTTGCAAGCTGAGAGAGCTTTTCTTTGAGCTCTAATGACTGATGCGCGGTATTCAGTGTGTTTATAAAACCGATGGAAAGAATTCTATATCTTCTACCGTCTCCGGCCTGAGCATAGTCTATCATTCCGCTTGATACCGAAATGAGCTCGCTCTTTTTGTCCTGCATAATGGCGCCGGACATTGAAATAAGCCCACGGATTTGGCTGAGAATGGTGACAAGCTCTTTTATCTTCTCTTCCGGCTTTGCCTTTTCTGTTTCAACATCATTATCGCTATCAGGACTGCATACTTTAGCGAAAGCGTTCGCCATATTAAGCACTATCGTGTCAAGGAACAGCTTGCACTCTTTCCCCTCTCCGAACGGACTATAAAAATAGTTGTCTAGCAAATCTTTGCAGCTTACCCGGCCTGTCACAATAGAATAAACGAGATTAACCGAAAAAGGAATGACGTCTTTTTCGGGTATCATTAGTGATAATTTTTCTCCGGTAGCAACTTTTGATTGTTCGAAACTTTCAGGAAAATCGTATCCGGCAGAATATGTTTGAAGAATCTTTGATAGTAGAGGCGACTCTGCTATTACCTTTAGTATCTCTTTTAGGTGCTCTTTAAGATCCTGGATTGTTTCCGGGCGGTTTTTTGTGGCTACGCCGTAGAAGCGCGATATTTCTTCGTTTTCTATTTCAATTCCATTATATTCCATTTCTACAGTCTCCGTGCTTAAAGTATAGCAAACACTTTTGCCGATTGCAATTTATTCTTTATTTTTTATATCAGATGAAATTTAGCTCTGCAAAATAAAAAGCCTGCTTTCTTTCAAAAGCAAGCTTCTCTCTTTTTTTATTAGCCTTAATTACTTTCCAACAAAATAGAAAGGAATGGTAATTATAGAGGTTATTGCTCCGCCGATTACGGTGCACTCAAAAATTGTCACTATGTCATAGCCGGTAAGGGCAATCGGAAGCCAGGTTCCGAAAAAGACCACTATAAGCGCGCCAACGGCAACAAGGCCCCAAAGGGAAACCTTACGGCAATAATTAAACACAACAAAGGCAAACCAAAGCAGTGCGACTCCTAGAAGAATATATCCGGGAATATACCAGCGGAAAATCGCAGATACGATGCATACTGCAGCGATTGCGCCGCTTAATATAGAAAGAAAAATGTTTTTTACCATTTGCCTATCAACTCCTACTTACCAAAAAGCAATAACATTTTATAGTAATCCCTTCTTAAAGTCAACAAATCTATCTTGTGTTTCCGCTTGTGCTTTTGCCTCCCCTGTCTAAAACATTTGACAAATCGCTTAATTCGGGCATATAACAAACACATGAAAACAATACCTATAACACTTATAACAGGTTACCTCGGAAGCGGAAAAACAACGCTTATAAATCACCTTCTTAAAAATACCGAGGGATATAAAATGGCGGTTATCGTCAATGACATCGGCGAGGTCAATATTGACGCAAGCCTTATAGAAAACGGTGGAATAGTAACCGAAACGGATGAAAACCTCGTTGCCCTTCAAAACGGCTGCATATGCTGCACTCTTAGAAAAGACCTTATAGAGCAACTTGCAGAGCTTTGCAAAAGCGGTCGCTTTGACCATATAATGATTGAAGCTTCCGGAATCTGCGAGCCTATTCCTATCGCTCAGACTATTACCTGGCTTGAAGACGAGTTCGCTCGAAACAAAATGCCAAAATACTGCAAGCTTGACGCCGTTATTTCAGTTACAGATGCGCTTAGACTAGCAGACGAATTTGGTTGCGGAGAAACCTTGCAGCAGGCTAAAAGAGGCGAAGAAGACATTGAAAACCTTGTCATTCAGCAAATAGAGTTTTGCGATATCATCCTATTAAACAAGGCTAGCGAAGTGTCAGCTAAACAGCTTAGTAAAATCAAGTCCATAATAAAGGCTATTCAGCCCTCTGCGGAAATAATAGAAACTGACTACTGCGATATCGAGATTAGTCGTCTTTTAGACACGAATCTTTTTGATTTCGAAAAGGCTGCTACTTCTGCCGGCTGGATGGAAAAGTTCGATAGTATGGATAATGAAATAGATGCTGATGATCACGACCATCACCATGACGACGATGACGATGATGACGATGACGACCATGTAGAACACGAAGGCGCGCACCACCATCACCACCATCATCACGAGGTAAACGAAAACGACGAAGAAGGAACCGCAGACGAATACGATATCGGAACTTTTGTATATTTCAGGCGTCGTCCGTTTGATAGAAAAAAATTCGAGCGCTTTGCTAGCAAAAACTTTGGACGGATGATTATACGTACCAAAGGCCTAGTGTTCTTTTCAGATGATATGAGAATGAGCTACATTTACGAGCAAGCCGGAAAGCAAAAAGTGCTTTCAGAAAACGGAGAGTGGTATGCGACATTGCCTCAGCGGGATATTGATCACCTACTTAAAACCGATGCTCGCTTTGCTCATGACTGGGATGAAAAGTACGGCGACCGTATGATAAAACTTGTGTTCATCGGTCAAAACATAGATAGAGCAATGATAAAGAAGGCTCTAGACGAAATTTAATAAAAGACAATAAAAAAAGCGGGACCTATATATAAAAGGCTCCGCTTTTTTCATGCGCTTTAGCTTTTATTATTTTGTTCCGAAGAGTCTATCCCCTGCGTCTCCTAGGCCAGGAAGAATGTAATTAACCGAGTTTAGCTCGCGGTCTACTGTAGCAACGAAAATATCCACATCCGGGTGCGTTTCAGTCACTTTTTTAACGCCTTCCGGGCAACCTATTATTGCCATGAATTTTATGTTCGTTACTCCCCTTTTCTTTAGGAGCGATATTGCGTCGCACGCAGAGCCACCAGTAGCAAGCATAGGATCAAGCAATATAACATTCATGTTTGCTATGCCGTTAGGAAGTTTGCAGTAATACTCATGCGGAATTGCCGTTTCTTCGTCGCGGTACATTCCGATGTGTCCTACGCGCGCATTCGGGAAAATTTTATGAACTCCGTTTACCATTCCGAGCCCGGCTCTTAAAATGGGAACTATCGCCACGGTTTTTTCATCAATCATTTGCTGTTCGCATTTTTCAAGAGGCGTCTCTACAATAACGGTTTTAGTGGGAAGAAATTGAAAAGCCTGGTAACTCATAACGAGCGTAATTTCTTCAATAAGTTCCCTGAACTCCTTCATTGAGGTTTTTTTGTTTCTTAAAATTGCTACTTTATGCCTAATAAGTGGATGATGATCTAATACCGATACAGACATCTTTTTATTCTCCTTTTTGTTTTATTCTTCAGCCTCTTCTTCGGGCTCTAGACTCTCGCTTGCCCCGTCCTCTTCAAAAGGCTCTTCTTCGTCATCTACGCCGCTCGGCGCCGCTTCTGCTTTTGCGCCTTCACTATTTTTCTTATCGATAAGATTTACAATAAGATTCGTTACAATGCCGAGGATAAGCGCTGTTGCAACAGCGGTAACAGTAATTGTCTTTTCTACAGCACCTGAATTTGCTACAGCATATGGAATTTGAACTGTAAGTCCGCCGATTCCGGCAATAAGTATTGCGGATACAACAAAGAGGTTTTTGTTCTGATTTAAGTCTAGGTCTTTAAACATTTTAAGTCCGGAAACCGCAATGAATCCATAGAGAGTTAAGCATACGCCGCCCATTACGCAAGAAGGAATTGTTTCAAGCACAACCATCACGGGGCGAAGGAAAGACAGAACTATGCACATTAGCGCAGCAACAAAGATGGATCTAATCGAAGCGTTTTTCGTTATGGCAACGCAGCCTACAGATTCTCCATATGTTGTGTTCGGGCATATTCCAAATACAGTACCCGCAATAGAACCAACGCCGTCTCCGAGAAGTGTTCTAGAAAGGCCTGGCTCATCATTAATGAGGTCTCTGCCGATAACTGAACCAAGGTTTTTGTGGTCAGCGATGTGCTCAGCAAAAACAACGAACGCAACCGGAACGAATGCGATGGCAACTTCTAATACTCCGCTCCAGCTTATAGCGCTAGCCCCCGCTATAGGGTTAGCCTGGGCAAAGCCGCCGAGCTCTTGTATAGCTTCGATTAAGGCAAAATCCGGATAATTCAAAATTGCTGTAAAGCCGACGAACTCTCCGCCCGAAACAAAGTTATTTAATATAGGTGAAAAGTCAATAATCTTTAAGTAGTCTAGGTTAGCAGCAATTCCGATGAACGTAAAGATCATCGCACAAACATATCCTGCAGCTATTCCGAGAACGAACGGAATAAGGTTGAACATCTTTGTCTTTTTCTGGCACGAGCAAATAACTACCGTAAAGAAAGTTACAAGTCCGCAAAGGAAAGCTACTAAGTTGTATCCTCCGTTTATTGCGTCTGCATTTGCTTTTACGATGTCTCCCATTGCGTTCCCGGCAAGAGAAAGTCCGATGATAGCAACTGTCGGGCCTATAACTACAGGCGGAAGCAGTTTGTTAACCCAAGCCGTTCCGGCAAAGTGAATTACAATTGCTATAATAACATACACAAGTCCGGCAAGAATAGAACCAATGATTATTCCGCAGTAGCCATATGCAAGTGCAACAAAAAGCGAGTTTAGAAACGCAAACGAACTTCCAAGAAATACCGGGCTTTTAAACTTAGTAAAGAGAAGATATACTATCGTTCCTATTCCTGCGCCAAGAAGTGCGGCCGGAATTTGTGTAGGCAGACCTATTATTGCGGGAACCGCTATGGTAGCTGCCATAATCGCCAAAACTTGCTGAAGTGCAAAGATAAGTAGCAAGCTGGTTTTGGGCTTGTCTTCTACGTCGTAGACTAGCCCGTTCTTTTTTACTGTGTCTTCCATATGTTGTTTCCTCCAAAAGGTGGTTTTATTGCATAAAAAAAAGAAAATCCTGTACCGATTTTCTCTTAATTTCTAAAATTGGGATTGTTATATAGGTCGGAAAAAATTCCGTTTTTATGTGCGCCCTGGGTGTAAACTATTGATGTGACCAAGCAAAACATTTTGTCTCTCCTAACCGCGAAAATTATACCATTTTTTCGGGTTTGTGTAAAGGGGGTACAAAAAAAATACTCCATTATTTTTTGATGTTTCGCTCCTTGTTTTTGCCATTTATTCTTTAGCTTTTTTAGCCGCCAAACTCGCTTCGAACAGCCTCGCTTTTTAGCATAGATATAGCCTTAAAATCTATTTTCCACTCGCTAGCAAAATCCATATAATCAACTCTTTTTACTCCGCTGTCCTTAAGATTGTCCCAGCGCACTTGCTTTTGTTTTGCGTGCTTGTTTCTATACTCTTCGAAAGAAAGGAAAATGTCGCACCTGCCCTTTCCTTTGTAAATCTCTCCGCCCATGTCGATTATGGCCATAACAAGTAGAAGATAGCCTTCAGTTTTATTGTTTGCTAGCGCCTCGTCTATGCAAATAATCTTTCCGCTAAGTTCTCCCGGCCCCGCTTTTTTCTTTGCGTAGTTTGTGGCTATTTTTTGAAGTATTCCTTTTGGGGCCATTGACAGCGTGCTGCTTAGCTCATCCTTTTCGCCTTCCTTTCCGGTTAAAAGAACATAGCCTTTGTCTTTAACGAGTTTTTTAAGAACTATCATGGACGCATATGCATCTTCGTCGCTTCGGTGGAATGAGATTTTCTCAACATCTTCATCTAATAGGCAAAGCGCTTTATCCAGCGAAACGGGCTGCTCTAACCCTAAATGCTTTTGAAAAATCTGCTGAATGTCTCTTGCTTTGTAACGAAGAAGAGGCTTTTTATATCTAAAACATTCAGATAGAAGATATCCCATATCTGTTTTTACGTTGTAGCCGAAAATAATTCTATCCTCTTCTTCTAAAAGTGTTTTGATTTGTTCGTATTTTTCTATAAAATCCGGGCTGGCATTAATTTGCTTTACGGGATAAGCCAAAATCTTCTTTGCGACATATGCTTCGAATTTTGCGTTTGGACGAATAAGGATATCTTCTTTTTTAAGCACTTTAAAATGCACATCGGTAATAACATAACCAAATGTGCATATTTTTCCCATGCCATCATCGCAATTGGCGCATTCGATGTCAAAAAAGAGATAGTCCATAGCCCCCGCTTTAATCTAGTTTATCCGGATCGACTAACGGCAATTCAAACCAGAAATCACTGCCCTTACCCTTGATGCTTTTAACACCGTAACGCACATTGTGCAATTCTAAGATGGATTTAACAATAGATAGGCCTAAGCCACTTCCTAGCACCTTTCTTTTGTCTTGAATAAGCCTATAGTATTTTCCCCAAACCTCTGCCATTTCTTCTTCTGTCATTCCCTTGCCGGTATCTATAATGTCTACGCAGGCTACATTAGCTGTCTTTCTGCATTTAATGCGTATCAATTTATCCGGACCGGTATAGTTCATTGCGTTTCCTATAAGGTTATATAGCACTCTCTCTATTCTTTCAGAATCTGCAAAAACAAAGGCCTGGTCTACAATATCCGTCTCTATGTTATATCCTTTTGCGTCTTCCATTATGGAAAAGTGCCCTACCGTCTCTTTAATAACAGAAGATAGATCAAAGATTGCCGGATGCATTTCGAACACTCCAGACTCGAGTTTGCTTAGCTCAATAACTTCGCTTATAAGCGTGGACATTCTATCCGTTTCAGAAATTATTATGCTTGCATTTTTAGCGCTCTTTTCCTGGTTTCCGCCGGTAATATCTCTTATCATCTCTGCGTATGCCCGAATCATTGTTAGAGGCGTTTTCATATCGTGCGACACGTTTGCAAGAAGCTCCCTGCGGAATTTGTTGTTTCTTTCGGCGCGCTCAATAGCGTCATTAAACGCAGCTGACAGCTCGTTTATCTCTGCAAGATCTGTGTCTGTTGGAAGCGGATCTTCCTTTTTTCCTTTCGTTCTTTCTCCAACGCGCATAGTCAGCTCGCGCATAGGCCGCGCCGCAGACCCAGAGCCGACATAAGCAACAGCAACGGCGATAATAAAGAGAACGACAGAAACGACTAGCATCTGGCTGGAAAAACTATTTCTTGCAGAATAAATCGGCGATATTTCAGTGGACACATAGACATAATGGTTTTGCCCGCCAAGCACTGTCCAATAGCCATATATTACCAGCTGCTCGGTAAAAGAAGCCTGGTTTGTATTAAACACATACGCGGTGTCCTTTTTTGACACTTCGTTGTAATATGCTTGTTTTATTTCTGTTGTCAGCGCACGTGGAATCGTTCCTGTTCCAAAAACTGAAGAATACCTTATGTTGTTCGCTTCATCAAAAATAACGACAGTAACTCTATTCTTTAATGTTTGTTCGGCAATATAATCGTTAAAAGCATCGCTAAACCCGGCGCCCGAGCCAATGTTTCGATCCTCTTTCATCACCTCAACAATTTCATTTCCTATTCTTGCGATTGTAGACTCTTCTATGTTGATGCTTATAATCGAATAGTAAATAAGCTCATAAACCCACATGATTGCAATGGTAAAGAAAGTCATTATAGTAAAAATTGTCCATAGACGGAAACGAATGGACTTAAGCTTGGGAATGACTATTATAGGGTCATCCCTCTTCTTTCCTTTCCTTTGCGGTTTGTCTGATTCTGTTTGAATCGTCGATGGCGAAAAGACAATCTCAGAAACATTTTCTTCGGGATTGTCTTCTTTTTCCACTACGGGACTATCTTGTTTTTTCATCCATCCAAACATTCTACTTTTTAGAGAACCAGTTTATATCCGCTACCTCTAAGCGTAACTATTTTATCTCTATACTTTCCAAGGTTTGCTCTGAGCATTTTAATATGCGTGTCTACCGTGCGAGCGTCTCCTATGAAGTCGTACCCCCATACATCCTGAACAAGAGTCTCTCTAGTTACCACTACGCCCTCGTTTCTAACAAGATAGAAAAACAAATCGTATTCTCTAGGCGTGAGGAAAACTTTCTTCCCGTCAACCTTAAGGCTTCTTCCTGCTATATCTATTTCAAGTCCATCGGATACAATCTTATTTGGAGCTGCTTTTCCACGGCGAAGAACCGCTGCTATTCTTGCAACTACCTCTTTCGGAGAGAAAGGCTTTGTAACATAGTCATCCGCACCTATTTCAAAACCGAAAAGTTTATCGTACTCTTCCGTTCTGGCAGAGAGCATTATTACAGGTATGTTTTTGTCTTTTTTTATTTCTTTGACGGCTGAATATCCGTCGAGCTTTGGCATCATTACATCCATAAGAATCAAATCGGGGTCTGTTTCTTTAGCCTTTCTGATTGCATCCATGCCATCAACGGCTTCCTCAACAGTGTTTCCGTCGAGTTCTAGGTACTCACGCATAACGTCGCGAATGCCCTGTTCGTCATCAACCACAAGAATCTTAGCCATAATTATCCTCCTAATGTCATCACCACCGTTATAATATATCCGGTGATTAGTGCATATGCGATTAATCCAAAGATAATCGCGATATTTTCTTTTATATTTTTGTTTTCTTTAATTAAAACAGCCATGCCTACGCCTGCGTTTACCGCAAGTCCGGCTATTGTTGCGCCAAGCGAAAGCGTTCCGCCTATAAACATTTCGGTTATAAGCACACTTGCTGCGCAGTTTGGAATGAGCCCTACGATGCTGGCAAGCAATGGTTGCAGCCATACGCTGCCGCTCATAAAGGCTTCAAAAGCGCCCTCTCCGGCAAAAGTATCTATTAAATAGATTGCCGTTCCTAGCAAAATGTTAATTGCCAAAATATATGCCGTTATTATTAGCGTGTGCTTTAAAGGGTGTTTGAAATATGTGTGCCATATGTGTTTGCCCCGGCTTTCATCATCATGATCGTGGTCACCAGCATCACTGTTTTGAACGCATTCTTTTGGCGCGCCGGCAACGGCGTGTCCGCAGCAACCATATTCGCTAGACGACTCGTCTCCTTCTGAAAAAGAAGAAAGTTCGCGTTTTCTTAAAATAGCATTGAGAAGATATCCGGCAAGAAGCGCCATAACAATTTTTATTCCGAGAAGTAGCGCCAGATCTATCCATTTTTCCGGCTGTAATGTTGCCCGGCCGAGAAGAATCGGAATGGCCTCGTCGCTCGTTGCAATGAATACAGCAATTAGCGTTCCCAGGCGTATTCTCTTTTTTGAATAAAGCTCGCTTGCAATTACCGAAAAACCGCATTGTGGAAGTAGAGCTACACCCGTGCCTAATAGAGGCGCGATCGGTCCGACAAGATGGCGACTGACCCTAAGCTTTTTCATGTTGCCAACTTCAAAAAAACTAATTAGAAGATGAGCGACCAAAAGCCATGGGAGCAGCAATAACGTATCAAGCAAAGCATCCAGTAAAACTTCTGCCATTTATTGCTCCTGAGACATAAATGCATACGCCTCTTTTTGAGAACCGGTAATGGAGCGTATTGAAAAGGCAATATTAACCAGATGGTCTCCGACTCTTTCGAGAGCTTCTATTGCTGAATAAAAATATGTTCCTGTCTCTATATCGCAACCACCGCTGTTAAGCCTGTCTACATGATTGTTTGAAAAATCTTTTTTCATTTTGTCAATGGCGTTTTCCATATCGGTGATTCCGGGAAGGCGCTTATCGTCTTCGCTTTCGAATATTTCGAGTGTGCTTTCTGCCATTTTCAGCACACTCTCTCTCATCTGCTTTAGTTCCTCTATTGCGGCATCTGAAAAATGAATGCCCTCTCTCTTCATCTTTTCTGCCTGCTCGCCAAAATTTTCGGCATGGTCGCCGATTCGCTCCATATCGTCTATAACGTGGTGGAATGCACCGACCTGTCTTTCCATTTTAGCAGACAGCTCTAGTCCGGCCAGACTAACCAGATAATTGGATACTTTCTTTGTGATGAAATCTATTTGTTCTTCCTGATGAGAAAGCTGGCTTAACTCCGAAAAATCTCCGTCTATAAGTGCGTTTAAGCCTCTAGATAGGTTTTCTGTTGCCATCCTTCCCATATTCCAGATTTCCTTTTTTACCTGCATTGCCGCAAGCGCAGGCGTTTTGAAGAGCCTGTCATCTATATAATATGTTCTAAGAACGGCAACTTCTCCGGGTTTGTCCGGAATAATTTTTCTAGATAATGCGGCTATAGGGGTTGTAAAAGGAAGCACTGCAAGCGCCGCAACAAGATTGTAAACAAAACCAAAGATAGAAAGAGACCAGGTCGGGGATTCTATGAGTCCAAACACATAGTTGATTACCCCCTTGTCTCCCACTAAAAACAAAGAATTGCTCGCCCAGATTATTCCGCCTAAAACTAGTGCCGTAGAGGCGGCATCCAGCGTGTTCATTACGGCAAGTCTAATTGCGTCTTTTGACGCCCCAATCGAGGCAAGAACGCCCGTAATGCAAGTGCCCACCGATGCGCCAACTAAAATAAACATTCCGGCATCAAAAGTGATAGCGTTTGCGCTTATTAGGGCAATTAGCATTACGCTGACAGTAGAAGAAGACTGCAGCAGCGCCGTAACAACTATTCCGATTAAAACCAAAAGAGGCGGAATGTTAATTGCCTGAAACATCGCCTGGAACGAATTCATTATGTCTTCATTGCTACTGATTGCCGATTTTACGAGATACATTCCCGCAAAAAGGGTTCCGAACCCCGCAATGATATATCCTATTTGAACTATGCTGTCTTTTTTACCGAATAAAATTAAGCAAACCCCAACCAGTCCTATTGCACAAAATACAGATGAAAGAGGAAGAGAGGAAAGGGATGCCAGTAAACCGGTAGCCGTAGTTCCGACCTTTGCTCCCAAACATACAGCTAGCGCTACCGGAAGCGACATAAGTCCGGCATTTACTAGACCCATCGCAACAACGGTTGTTGCGCCGGAAGCCTGAACAACGGTTGTTACTCCCATGCCAATTCCAAAAGAAACTATCTTTCTGTTGTTTAAATGATCAAATAGTGTCTTAAGGCTCTTCCCTGCGCTTTTTCTAAGCCCATCGCCCATAAGGTGCATTCCTAGAAGAAAGACCCCGAGCCCGGCAAGGATATAACAAACATCTTGAAACAGTTCCATCAACTCTCCTTAGTTCAACGCCCGCACCTAAACGGCGCTTACTTGAATAATAGTACAATAATCTTGTTGTGTCAATAAATATCTTCACGCGCTTAACACATTCTATGCACTTAACTTGCTTTGTTTTCACATAATCAACACTATTTGACTCGCATTGCCATTATTTTTCCACAAAGTGTCCCTTTTTAGTTCTATTTCTTCAAATAAATATGTGCGCAATGCGCGCGTTTGTGCTATTATGGAATAGAAATACGTTCGCTAGTGGCGCAAAGGAGGATCTTATGCAAAGAATTAAAAACTTCTACAAAGTCATTACTTCTATTCTTCTTTCTGTATTGTTTCTTTTCATTATAGCCTTCTCTTCTTGCTCTATAACAATAGACGGGCGCACTTACTTTAATTTAAGCAACATAGAGTATGAAACTTTTGATGATACAAAACTGGTCGATACTCTTGATGCGGCCGAGGCGTTATCCAAAAAACTTGCCACGATGACCGAAGAGGACGCGAATGGTGCGACCGGAATTGCGCAAACAACTCTTTTTATAAGCTTTTTAAACACGCTGACCTCTGAGCTTAACAGTTTTGCAAATGCTTTCGTGATAGCGCGAATAACATATTTCAAAGATGCCGCTGACATGGAAATGGCAAACACTTATTCTTCTTTATTGGAAAAATATACATCTTATTACAACCGATATCTTTCTATTCTCGGCAATATCGTAGACTCGCCGTTTGGAACGCTGCTTTCAAAAGAAGATATAGATTTTATAAATAAAAAGGCTGCTCTATCTAACAACGAACAGTTTGTTGCCAAGCAAAAAGAATTGAACCAGCTAGCAAACGAATATATTCGTGCTTACAACGGAAAAGCCTATAATACCTATACGCAGGCGGATGCGCTTGACGTTGCCGCCAGATTAATACAGTTCGCTAAAGTTGCGAACGAATCGATTGCCGAAACGAGTTATACTTCGTATGCTGAATATGCTTATGCTGAAGTTTTTGAACGTGGTTTTTCTCCTCAGCAGGCCTCCGTTATGACAAGCTACGTAAAAGAATATCTTTCGGATCTTTATTATATGTTGCCGAACATTAATGAACAAGAGGAATTGATAGCGCTTTCTTCTATTAACACAAAGATAGACAGGGCTTACTCGGCAAAAAAACAAACCGTTAATCTACTCTTTAAAGACAAGATAAAAGAATATGCAAACGAGATTGGCGGCACTATGCCAAAGGCTTTTGATTACTTAAATGCCTGCGAATTGTATCAGGTGGGAGACAAGGCCACCTCTTATAACGGAGCACACACATCGATGCTTCCGTTATATAACTCCCCCTATATTTATGCCAAATTAAAAAACAATTATTCTGATTTAACTACTTTTATTCACGAGTTCGGCCACTTTAACGCCTATTATGCCGACGCCCCGAATACAAGCAATTACGATATTGCGGAAATACATTCTCAGGGAAATGAATTCCTCTTTATGGATGTTTATGAAAAAATGGGCGGGTCGACACTTAAAAAGGGAATGCTGAAAGCCAGCTTAAAATCAAACATTGTTTATGCTTTGAATATGGGCTGCTTAATGGATGAACTTCAGCAATATGTCTATGAAAATGCGGACACGCTTACTCCCCAAGACGTTTGCAACAAGCAGAATCAATTACTGGAAGAGTACTCACTGACAGCAAAAGTAATTGGGGATCCCTCCTTCAGATATTTTTGGGCGGCTATTCCCCACACCTTTGAAGATCCGTTTTATTATATAAGTTATGCCGCTTCTCTTATCCCCGCACTTGAACTTTTTGAACTCTCCGAATCCGGCCATAGAGCTGATGCTATCGCAGCATACAACTATATTGTTAGTTCAGACGAGAAGGACTATGGCGCTCTATTTAGAGGCGCCGGACTCAGTGGACCTTTTTCCGAGGCGGTATATCCTAACATTAGAGACACCCTTCTCCTCCGTACGGTCTAAATCCGCTTTGAGTTTAAAGAAAATACACAAAAACAAAAAGTGCCTTCCTTCGAAAAAAACAGAAAGCACTTTTTTAACGACTTGTGCGGTTCAGTTTATTTTGTCGACGCTATAAATTCGTCATAATCGCAATCTTTATCAAAAGATTTTTCTCCATTTTTTATCTCAATGATTCTTGTGCATGTCGTTTCAACGAGTTCCTGATCGTGTGAAACAAGTAAAAGCGGGCCCTTAAAGTTTATAAGCCCCTTATTCAATGAGGTGATGGACTCTAAGTCTAGGTGGTTTGTCGGTTCGTCCAAAATTAGGAAATTCCCCTGTGCCAACATCATTTTGGCAAGCATACATCTTACTTTCTCACCACCGGAGATTACCTTTGCTTTCTTAAGCGCCTCTTCTTTGGAAAAGAGCATTCTGCCCAGCCACCCTCTTAAGTATTCTTCGTCGTGTTGTTTTGAGTATTGATCCAGCCACCTGACAAGAGTAAGGTCAACTCCGTCGAAATAATTGTCATAGTTCTGCGGCATATATGCGGGGATTACCGAGCCTCCCCACTTAACGGTTCCTTTGTCTTGTTTTTCAATGCCTATGAGTATGTCAAACAGCATAGATAAAACGTTGCCGTTTTCGGCAATAAAGCCTATTTTATCTTCCGGTTTAACGGTGAAATATAAATCTTTAAAGAAGCCTTCTTTAGACAGCCCTTCAACTTTGAGAATTTCTGCACCTAATGTTTTTTCGTATTTAAAGTCTACATATGGATATTTTCTTGAAGAGGGCTTGATGTCCGAGATTTCCAGTTTTTCCAGCTCTTTTTTTCTAGATGTAGCCGACTTTGCTCTCTTTGCATTGGCCGAGAACCTAGCGATAAATTCTTTAAGCTCTTTTGCTCGCGCTTCTGCTTTTTTATTTGCTTCTTTTTGCTGTCTTAGCATTAGCTGGCTGGTTTCATACCAGAAGTCGTAGTTTCCTACATACATCGTTATTTGTCTAAAGTCCACATCGCAAATATGCGTGCATACGCTATTTAAAAAGTGACGGTTGTGAGATACGATTATTATGCATGTCTCTTCAAGTGACATTAAATAATCTTCTAGCCATCTTGATGTGTGTGCGTCTAGGTTGTTTGTGGGCTCGTCAAGAACTAAAATATCCGGGTTTCCAAAAAGCGCCTGAGCCAAAAGAATTTTAACTTTAATTTTGGGATCTACTTCGCTCATTAAAACATCAAATAGCTCCGAAGGAACGTTAAGTGAGTTAAGAAGCTGTTCTGCGTTCGCCTCGGCTTCGTATCCGCCTAAATCTCCAAATTCAGCCTCGTATTCTGCAACCAGTATTCCGTCTTCTTCCGAAAAATCTTCTTTGCAATAAAGAGCCGTTTTCTTTTCGTTGAGCTCCATTAAGTGCCGATGTCCCCACATAACGCAGTCTCGAACGCTAACGTGGTCCCAGGCATTCTGGTTCTGCTCTAAAACACTCATTCTCTCGTTTTTGGATATAGAAACGTCTCCCTTGTTTGGCTCAAGTTTTCCGCAAAGGATTTTAAGAAAAGTGGATTTTCCCGCTCCGTTTGCGCCGATTATCCCATAACAGTTTCCCTTAGTAAATTTTAAATTCACATTTTCAAACAATATTCTTTGTCCGAACTGAAGTGATACGTCTGTAACTTGAAGCATTGTGCGTCTCCTATTTTTTTTGAATTATAGCATATGGACTGGGGCAAAGACAAACAAATATATTTTTAACTTGTGCCCGGGGACGGCAAATGATATAATTAAAACATGAAAAAACAAGACATCAAAGAAAACTATGTCCTTGATTTATCTGAGGAAAGCCTCGCCGCTGCAAACAAAAAATGCAAGCGTCTGGCAATTCTAGCTGCGCTTGTATATATTCCGGTAGCCGTTTTATTTATTTACCCGGGTTTTTCCTCTTTAACCTGGCTGGTTGAAATATATGAGGCAAATATTGCTTTTGTTTTTTTGTTTATTCTCTACCTTATAGCTATCTGCTGGAACGCTGTTCAAAGCTATTTTTCTTATAAAATACGCCCTGTCGTTCCGAAAAAACAGGCTCCGCTTTTCGGTTTTGAAAAGATGTCCTATGTTGGCATTCTGCTCGCCTGCTTTATGGGACTAGCCTACTCTATTTATTTTGCCGTAATAATAGTCGGCTATTTGATCGCTTCTGGTATATTTGATTATATTGGACTGATTGCTTTTGTTTCCATTACCGCTTCTTCTATTTTTTCTCTCTATTATTACATAACAACGTTCAATATAAACAAACATGCTCGCCTTGAAAAAGAAGAAGAAAAAAGAGACGAGTCTGAGCCTATTTTAAAAGAGCAAAGCACGCGCCTTTTCCATACATATGGGCTAACAGAAGAAGAAAAGGAACTTGGAAAACAGGAGTTTGAGCCTGAAGATAAAAATGAACAATAGTTAAGTTTGTCTTTTTTATATTTTGATTTGACTTTTATTTTTTTGCTGTGTTATTATCTATCTACTTTTTGGAGAGGTATCGAAGTGGTCACAACGAGGCGGTCTTGAAAACCGTTTGGGGGCAACTCCACGCAGGTTCGAATCCTGTCCTCTCCGCCAAAATCACCCAACTTGAGCTTTAATGGCTTAAACTGGGTGTTTTCTTTATTCTCCACGCTTTTTGTTTTTTCTTCTCGTGGAACTAATGCCGATTCAATGATTTACTGCTTTAACAATAAAAACAATTCTTTTTTACCGCTTGGTTTTTTTAAAAAAATAGTTGCTTATCAATTTTTTATTTGTTATAATGACAAGGCTTTCGGAAAAAAGGAAGATTCTAATTCCTGCGGCGGCGTAGCTCAGTTGGCTAGAGTACTCGGTTCATACCCGATTGGTCGGCGGTTCGAATCCACCCGCCGCTACCACGAGTCACCATGGTCTAATGGTTAGGACACTAGCCTTTCACGCTGGCAATACGGGTTCGAATCCCGTTGGTGATACCATTTGGAAGTTTAGCTCAGTTGGGAGAGCATCTGCCCTACAAGCAGAGGGTCATAGGTTCGAGCCCTATAACTTCCACCACAATAGAAAAAGACGAGCTCTTTGGTTCGTCTTTTTCTATTTTAAAGAGTAAAATAGCGACAAGGTTTTTTAAGCCCTGTCGCTATTTTTTTGCTTTGCCTTTTTTATATTTATGCTGCCTGCTTGCTAGTGATTAACGTAAGATATCCGTTCGTTTCACTTCCTTCATCCGCACCTTTAATGCCGCTGTTACCTAGGTTTATATCCCCAGTAACAACATTGCTTGAATTAACGGCGGCCGTACCTACTCTTCCGAGTTTAGCTATAGAGCCGGTAACTACCCCGCCAATCATCGAGTTCATCGTGGCTGTCTCGTCCGTTGTTCCCTCGTCAATTGCATGCGCAAGTGCTTTAATGATTACCTCTGACATCTGTGAGTCTTTGCCGTTAATATTAAATGCTTTTGACGCTGTGCTGAGCACCCCTTCGTTTGTTGCGGTTAAAGTCATTTGGCTGACAACATACAAGTTGCTTGGAATGATGTTTGAAATAAAGCCCGGAACGTCTTTAAATAGTTCTTCCTTGATTCCAGCAATGTTAAAGCTTGCAACAACTTTTAATGTAACGCTATCCTGCTCTACCTCATCAACTGTTATTTTATCGTTATAAAGCGATACTTCGTTTATAACTATTTTGAATTGGCCGAGCGGTCCAAGATCGCTGTTCTCTCTTTCTTTATCCTGAGTTTCTTTTAGCGCCTGGTTAAAGATGTATCCTAGTGTATGGTCGTCATATCTTAAAAGATATTCCTGATCATAGAGTATAGGTCCGCCCTCGGTTGAAAGCAAATCTGCATATGAAATTACTGTTTCCCCATCAACCACAGAGCTGATTGCTGAGTTACGTAAGTTGTTTTCTGCTTTCGGAGCCTCTGTTTCATCATCGAATCCGTTTGTAACAATGTCTTCTTCTTTTGGTTCTTTGAACACATCCATTAGGTCTGTGAATAGAGTCGCAAAGTTTTTGTCCGCTAATCCCAGTTCCTCAAGCGTTCCAAAGCCTAAATCTACTCCGCCAAGCCCGAACGTATTCGGCGTGCAGGCGAAGGCTAAAATAGCAACAATTCCGACCACAACCGCCAAAGAAACGAGGGAAGAAATTATCATTTTTAATAAGCAGCCCATAATATTCTCTCCTTTTTTACTATATCTACGCTTTCATTATAATCCTAACAATTATTGTTATTCAATATGATTTTCATTAGCGTTTTCTTAACAAATGATTAAAAGGCGCTCTTTTAAAGCGCCTTCTTTAATCCTAAAATAATTATTTGTCGAAATTAACAACCAAAGAAAAGTCTTCTGCTTTTAAGGATGCCCCGCCAATGAGTCCCCCGTCTATATTTGGCATTGCCATTAACTCTTTGACGTTTTTGGGATTCATTGACCCGCCATATTGAATTCGAACTTTGTTTGCTATCTTGCGAGTATACATCTTTGCGATGACACCACGAATAAACTTGATCGTTTCTTCGGCCTGCTCGCTTGTTGCGGTCTTTCCTGTTCCGATTGCCCAAACAGGCTCATACGCAATTACTGTGTTTAAGATATCTTCCTCTGAAAGATCTGCTAACCCTAAGGTAACCTGCTTACGAATAACGCTCTTTGTTCTATTCTTTTCGCGCTGCTCAAGCGTCTCACCCACGCAAACAATCGGCTTAAGACCTTTCGCTACGGCTGTTTTAAGACGAGCGTTTACGGAGCTGTCTGTTTCTCCAAAATACTGTCTTCTTTCGCTGTGCCCAATAATAACGTACTCTGTTCCAAGCTCAAGTAACATATCTGCGGAAATCTCTCCCGTAAATGCGCCCTTCTCTGCCCAAGCTACGTTTTCTGCGCCAACCTTAATGTTTGATCCCGCGCAAAGAGAAACAGCTGTTGCTATATCTGTATAGGGAACGCAAATAACGACCTCTGTCTTCTTTGCGTCTTTTACAAGCGGTTTAAGTCCTTCTATAAGAACTTTTGCCTGCTCGTTTGTCATGTTCATTTTCCAGTTCCCGGCTATAATGGGTTTTCTTGCCATATGTGTTGAATCTCCTTTTTGGTTATTCTTGTGTGTTTTTTACTATAAATGATGTGCTTGACGGAATCTCAATATTGTTCTTTGCAAAGGCGATTAGTATTTTCTCACTAAGTGAATTATATACATCCCAGTAATCTGCAATGTCCGTCCAAAGTTTGAGTACTACTTCCACTGAATATTCTTTTAGTGCATTAACATGAATAACTGGTAGCTTCTCTTTTGTTATTCTCGGCTCGCCGTCCACTATTTCGTTTAAAACCTTCTTTACAAGTTCAATATCAGAATTATATGCAACATTGACTGTATAAACTATTCTTCTGAGCTTTTCTTTTGAGAAGTTTGTCAGGTTAGATTTGATGATGTTTCCGTTTGGAACGAAAACCATTTGATTATCAAAGGTATTAAGTTGCGTTGTCATTATTGAAACTTTTACAACTGTTCCCTCAACCTTTCCGTATGCATTGGATATTTCGACATAGTCCCCGCTTATAAAAAGCTTTTGGTTTAAAATCAAAACCCCTGCAGCAAAGGTCGCGATTACATCTTGCAGAGCAAGTCCTAAGGCCACTGTTATTGCTGAAAGAATTCCCGCGAACGATGTTATATCGACGCCTAGTACGTTTAAAACCAAGAACGCAACGAATATCCAAAGCAGCGTTTTAACTACAGACACAATAAATGATTTTGCGCTTTTATCTATGTTGTTTGTTTTGTTTATTCTAAATATTTTTCTCAAAATAAAGCAGATAAACCGAATTAAAAACCACGCTGCTAAAACAATGAATACTGCTAATAATATTCTACCAAGTAGAGGTGTTGTGCCGTCTTCATTGCTAACGAATTGATTTCCTAAGTTCGTGAAAAAATCTGCAAACCATTGTCCCATTGTTTCTAACATTGGCATTACTCCTTATTTTCTAAATTATATCATAGGGCAAAATAACTGTCACTTAATTTTATTTCTTGCAGCGCGTTATTTTATAGCGAATATTTGCTTTTTTCTCTATTTGGTGTAAAATACTAACATGCTAATATAAAACAAATACTAGGAGAACAACTATGGGTGCAGAAAATAAAATTGCTCGTTTTATGCAAGGCTCTCGCGCTTTAAGATTCTTATTGCCTCTTTCTTTAATTCTTATAGCTTTAGGCGTGATTTTGCTATTTTTCAATGCGGCTACTGCTAATTATGTTGAAACAACAGCGACCGTGACGGGCGTTGTTGAAATTGATACAACAGATATAACAGAATACGAAACAAGCTTCTCGTTTACGGTTGGCGGGACGAATTACACTGGAAGCTTTTCTATAAACGAAAGAAAAAACATTGGGGATACAATAACTGTTTATTACAATCCGGACAATCCTTCAGAAGTTACAAACTCTAAAGATAACCTTCTTTTTGCTATCATCAGTCTCGTTCTTGGCGGAGGTCTTCTTGTATTATCTATAGTCATTACCGTTCGTAATTTCAGTAAATATAAAAAGCTGGATAATCAAGTACTTGATGACGCTGTTTTGGAAGAATATCGAAATAGACCCTTAAGCGAGGAAGAAGTTGAATATTATTGCTCTCTCTCCGGACCCATGTTAAAACCGGGATATTTAGTTGAAGATAAAAATAGACGCCTTGTATTTGAGGCAATTAATACAAAAAATGTTCCAGTTGTTCCAAGAGAATTTCAGTTTGTAAATCACTATTCAGGAAAAACAACTACTCACAAGGTGACTCGCCCAGCTGATGTCGGCGACAATTCTGTTTTCTCTACAACCTCAACTATTAAGTTTGACGGCGTGAATATTTGGGATTACCTTCACAAGGCAGGAATCAGAATTAAAACTGATCTTACCAGCATCCTTCCAAAAATACGTTACACAATACTTTTAGCTGGCGAACAAATAGCAAGAGTTGAAACATCTAGTAAATATGTTCATGAAGAAGATGAAGAAAACAAAACAATTAAAATTCCCGTTGAAAGATATTATTATAGAATTTGG
>JAGCYK010000034.1 GCA_017960845.1 Clostridia bacterium
GAGGAGGAATAAAGAAATGGCAAAGGTTATTTCTGACGATTGTCTTAGTTGTGGAACATGTGAAGGAGAGTGCCCTGTAGGCGCTATCTCTATGGGTGCAGATCACTACGAAGTAGATGAGACGAAGTGCGTTGATTGTGGAGCTTGCGAGGCAGCTTGCCCTGTAGGAGCTATCAGCGACAAATAATAATAGAAAGAAGAAATCTGTTCTTTTAAAAGAACGGAAGTGTAAATGCAATGGAAAAAACTTTGAAAAAAATAATTGCAGTTATTGCCGTAAGCCTAGTTCTATTTGTGGGCATATTTATGCTGACCGGCTGCATCGAATCAGAGTACTCGCTTGTTGAAACAAGACTAGAAACGAGCGATTTCGGATATTCAGCAAACTCAGCAGAGGTATACGGAATAACGGGCTGCAGTCATAGAATTAAAGCAGATAAGGGAACAAAAGGAACACAAAGTTACGAGTTTGTTCATGTTTTGTTTTTTGAGACAGAGGACGCAGCCATAGATTATTTTAAGGATATTTTGAACGGTTATGCTTGGACGGCGCTTGAGGACGAGGTCTTCTATGACGGACTCACCAGCCGAATGAGATATGAACGTGTATTTAACATCGTTATAATCGGAACAAAACAGGCAGTGAAAGACGTTTTGAACTAAGTTTTTTCGAAAATGCTTTTGACGAAGGGGCGATGAATATTATTCTCGCCCATTTATTTTGCAAGCGGAGGTGTTAGTAAAATGGCAATTGTAGATAAATATACATTTTCAAAGACAGAAGAAGTCATAGAAAAAGCCCGTGCCGGACAGTCAGAGGCAATGGTCGAGCTTGGCAAAAGACTTTATAGCGGGAAAAATGCAGACAAGAGCTATGAGCTAGCAAGAAGCTGGTTTGAAGCTGCCGCACTAAAAAACAACGTTGAAGGAATGTTTGAATACGCCTCAATGCTCTCCTCCGGAATAGGCGGAGAGGAAGACCAGGAAAAAGCGGCTGAGTTTTTTTTAAAAGCTGCTGACGCTGGGCATAGAGAGGCTATGTTTGAAATTGGCGCAATGTATGCCGAAGGGCGCGGAATCAAAAAGAACTATGTCAAGGCAATGAAATATCTACGCGCTTCTAGAACCATGGCAGCTAACGCTCTTTTAGAGGAGGCTGCGAAATGGTGGAAGCCTGCAGCAGAGCATGGAATAACCGAAGGTGAATACGAATACGGACTATGCCTTGTAAACGGAACGGGCGTAGAACAAAACATCGAAGAAGGTATTTCCTGGATTTATAAGGCTGCGCTTAAAGATCACCCTAGAGCAGTATCCGCAATGGGCGAAATATATGAAAAGGGAATTGGAAACATTTCTCCGGATGAAGGGAAAAGTAGATTTTGGAAGGATAAACTGAAAGAACTGCTTAAAAATCAGGAAAATAAATAATCTTTATATAATGCAAAACTCTATACAAGACGAACAAAATATAAATGATAAAAAGCATACCAGTTATAAGATGGGCAGTATGCCTATCCCTAAGCTGCTGCTTGTAATGTCTTTGCCGGCAATGCTATCCATGCTGGTTCAGGCGTTATACAACATCATGGATACCGTTTATGTCGGAATGTTTTATTCCGGGCTGGGAGACACCGAATATATTGCCGCGACTCAGGCGCTTTCGGTGGCTTTTCCGATTCAGCTAATTATAACTGCTGTCGGGCTTGGAATAGGAATAGGTGCAAATGCAATTATTTCTAAAAAGCTCGGAGAGGGAAATCGTCCGGATGCATCAAAAGCTGCAAATACTGCAATTCTAATGGCGTTTGCCGCTCTTATCATTATGTCTGTAATCGGAATCTTTGCTACTAAGCCATTTGTTGAAATTGTGGCTGACGCAAGCGGAGAAGGCGGACTGGTCATTCAATACGGAGTGGATTATTTATTTGTTGTTACGGTATTTAGCGCCGGAATGATTTTAGAGCTGACCGGGTCAAGAATACTGCAGGCAACCGGAAACATGAAAATTCCAATGATTGCCCAGATGGTTGGCGCTGTTATAAACATAGCGCTTGACCCGCTGTTCCTTTTCGGTTTTCAGCTTGGCGTGCGCGGAGCGGCGATAGCTACGGTTATTTCTCAGTTCTGCTCGGCCGGGATAACATATACGGTTATTCTGTTTATTCAAAAAGAAGTCAAGATATCTATTTTTAAAAACAAATATTCAATCCGAGACATTCTTAACAACATGAACGTAGGCATCCCCGCATTCTTCCTAAATGCCGTGGGCGCACTAACATATATAAGTTTGCTACGGATTATAAAGGGATATGCGCTAGGCGGAATCGTCCAGCAGGTGCTTGGACTATATTTCAAGCTAAACTCGCTTATCTTTATGCCTATTTTCGGTTTGATGCAAGGCCTTCTGCCTATACTCGGCTATTCTTATGGCGCCCAGAACAAAGAGCGCTACAAAGCGGCGCTTAAGCTTTCAACTATGCTGTCGCTCGGCATACTTCTTATTGGGCTTCTTTTATTTGAAACGGCCCCTGAGCTTCTTCTTAGCCTATTCAGCGCAGGAAGCTCGACGCTAGAAATAGGGCGGTCTGCAATGAGAATAATCGCGATCAGTTTTCCTTTTGCAGCAATCGGCATTAATTTAATTAATGCGTACCAGTCGCTTCAGTGCGGAGTGCGCTCGCTAATTATGAGTCTATTTCGTCAATTAGGAATAATAGTTCCATTCGCCGCAATTTTCGCCAATTTCGGAGCGTGGGGAATCTGGGCGTCTTACCCGGTATCAGAGTTTTTAACCACACTTATTTTCTTCCCGCAGATCTTTTATGTAATAAATAAAAAGTTCAAACAAGACGGCGAAAAACATAACGCAAATTTGCCGAATAGCAGTGAGCCTTTAGATGGCGAAAGAAGCGCAATAGCGCCGACTGTGGAGGCGGAGCAGTATTGACACAAAGCGCGTCGAAATGATATAATTTATTCGTGAAAATTTGATAGGAGAACGCGTCAAATGAAACTGTTTTGTGATGGAAATGATTTAATATTAGCGGTTGCGAAGGTTGTTAAAGCTTTAGGAAGCAAGACAACCAGTCCGGTGCTTGAAAGCATTAAAATGGATGCTGAGCCTGGCACATTAACTTTGTGCGCAACAGATAATGAAATGAGGATAGAAACCTCTATATGCGCGGATGTAGATCTTGCAGGAAGCGTGCTGGTTCCTGGAAGGCTTTTCAGCGATTTTACGAAAAAGCTGTCCAATCAGAAAATAGAACTTGAAGAAATAGGCACGAAGCTTAAAGTTAGATATGCTGAAAGCAGAGGCGAACTATCTTGCACTAATGCTGACGAGTTCCCCGCAGCAGATAGCATTAATGATGGAGATTCGTTAGATAAAGTCAGCAGCTTTACGATGGGCGCTGCCGGGCTAAGAGAACTAATTGACAAAGTCGCTTTTGCTGTAGCTTTGAGCGATAAAAAACTTCCCATCTTAAGAGGCGTCCTTATAGAAGTTAAAGGACGCGAAGTTACTGGCGTAGCTGTCGACGGAGTGCGTATGGCAAAGTGCGTTAAGCCGATTGATGCTTCAACTGGAGACTTCTCTGTAGTTATTCCTTCAAGAAGCATTAATGAAATCGCAAGATTTCTAGATGGAGATGAAGAGAAGATAACAGTTTTCGTAAAAGATAACAAACTTAAAATAGACCTAGGTCATACCGTCATAACATCTCAGCTTTTAGTTGGGGAATATCCGGATTACAATAGACTTCTCCCGTCATCCATTCAGACCAGCGTTATAGTCTTAACAGAGCCGCTTTCAAGCGGTCTAGAAAGAGCCGCGCTCCTTTCTAAAGAAGAGAATAGCAACTCAGTTTATTTCAGCATAGGAGAGAGGGTCATTTCTTTAACTTCTGCTTCCGGAAAGGGAAATCTGGATGAAAAGATAAGCGTTGTAACGAACGGCCCGGATCTTGATATTGCATTTAACTGCAAATTCTTTAATGAAGTGCTTCGCGCAAGCGGATGTGAGCAGGTTACCATCAAATTTGTTGGTCCTAATAGACCTTGCATAATAGAGCCATGCGGCGGAGAAGAAAACTTCACTTATTTAATATTACCAGTAAGGACTTAAAACAACTAATAATGAAAGCAATAGTAACAGTATTAGGAAAGGACAAGGTCGGCATTATTGCCGACATTGCCATAATAATGAAAAATTTCGGCATAAATATCTGTGATATTTCCCAAACGCTGATGCAAGAATACTTCACCATGATAATGATGGTGGACTTAAAAGAGGCAAGCATAGATTATTCGGAATTAAAAGAAAAACTTGGGGAAGAGGGCAAAAAGATTGGTGTGGAAATAAGAATACAGCACCAGGATCTTTTTGATGCGATGCACAGAATATGATTAACACCGGAGACATATTAGAAACCATAAAGATGATAGAAAGCCAGAACCTAGACGTGAGAACGATAACGCTCTCGCTTTCTCTTTTTGACTGCATAGATTCTAGCCCTAACGAAGTAACTAAAAAAGTTTACTCGAAAATAATGAGATTTGCTGAAAATCTTGTTCCTGTTGGAAATAGGCTGTCTGACGAGCTTGGCATTCCTATCGTTAATAAAAGAATATCCGTTACTCCGATTTCTCTAATTGGAGCTGCTAGCGGCAACTTTTTGGGTCTTGCCGAAACGCTTCAAAATGTTGCAAATAAAACCGGAGTAGACTTTATAGGCGGCTATAGCGCACTTGTTCATAAAGGAATGACAAAAGCTGACGAACGATTCATCGAAACGATTCCCGAAGCGCTTTCTTCGACGAACAATGTTTGCAGCTCGGTTAACGTAGCTTCCACAAAGTCCGGAATTAATATGGACGCCGTAGCAAAAATGGGCGACATTATCAAGAAAACGGCCGAGCTTACTTCGACTAGAGATGCGATAGGCTGCGCTAAACTTGTTGTGTTTGCCAATGCCGTGGAAGACAATCCTTTTATGGCTGGTGCATTTACTGGCCCAGGAGAAGGTGAAGCGACAATCAATGTGGGCGTTTCCGGACCAGGAGTTGTAGCGGCCGTTCTAAAGAAAATGAAGGGCGCTAGCGTAACCGAGATTGCTGAAGAAATAAAAAGGACAGCATTTAAGATTACTAGGGCAGGCCAGCTTGTCGGAACGAAGGCGGCAGAACTATTAAATGCTGAGTTCGGTATAGTCGATTTATCTTTAGCACCTACGCCCGCAGTCGGGGATAGTGTAGCAGAAATACTTGAGCTTATAGGCCTCAGCGAAGTTGGCGGCCACGGTACGACCGCAGCGCTCGCACTTCTTAATGATGCAGTTAAAAAAGGCGGCGTAATGGCTTCAAGCATGGTTGGTGGGCTGTCCGGGGCATTTATTCCGGTTAGCGAAGACTCCGGCATGATAAGTGCGGCAAAGAGCGGAACGCTATCTTTAGCAAAACTTGAAGCAATGACTGCCGTTTGCTCCGTTGGCCTTGACATGATTGCCATTCCGGGCAAAACGCCGGCAGAAACTATCTCTGCGATTATTGCCGACGAATGCGCAATCGGAGTTGTGAACAATAAAACCACAGCGGTTCGCTTGATCCCCGTGCCCGGGAAAGATGTAGGAGATGAGGTCAGCTTCGGCGGACTTCTTGGCTCAGCGCCAATTATGCCTGTAAGCGAAGCAAACGCGTCTATGTTCATTAAGCGTGGCGGAATTATACCCGCACCGCTGCATTCCTTGAAAAATTAGAGGTGGCTATGAAAAGGGAGAATATTGAGGATAAATATAAGTGGGACTTAACGAGCATAATGGAAAGCCGTCAAGACTGGGAAAAAGAATGCTCGAAAGTCAAAAAAAGTTTTGCTCAATTTGAAAAATATCGTGGCAGATTGGATGACCTTGACTTAACTCTTGAGCTTTTAAAACTAACCGACCTAATCAGTCAGGACGTAGAGGAGATATATGTTTATGCATATCTTCTCATGTATTCTGACGGAAGCGATTCCTCTTATGTAAGTCTAGCGCAGCGGGCGGAGGCAATTACCGCCGGTTTTAATGCGGCTACCTCGTTTATAACCCCGGAGCTTACGGCGCTATCTGACGATGTGCTAAACGAGATGATTAGCGACGAAAGATTTGCTAATTATCGCTACACACTCGAATCAATAATAAAAGAAAAGAAACATATTCTTTCGGACAAAGAAGAGTTTATTCTTGCTAGGCTTGGGGAAGTTCTAGGCGGATTTAAGGATATTTTTTCAAAAATAGACAATGTGGATTTTCCTCATCCGGTTATAAAAGCAGGCAAGAAGAAAATAGAGCTTACGCACGGGGCATATTCAAAACTTCTTCAAAGCAGCGATGTAAAGGTGCGCAGGAAAGCCTTTACTACATACTACAAATTGTACGAAGACAGAATAAACACTATCGCATCATGCTACAGCAATAGCATCAAAAAGAGAAATATTATCTGCGAGCTGAGAGGATACAAAAGTGCCCTGTCGGCATCTATGTCTAACGAAGACGTTCCCGTTGAAGTATATGACAAACTCATTGAAAGTGTAGATAATTATTTGCCAAAACTGCATGAATATGTTGAGTACAGGCGCGATCAACTGGGCGGAGAACTTCATATGTACGATATGTACGTTCCGCTTGTGCCTGGAGCAGAACTCGGTCTTGACTACGAAGACGCCTTTAAAATAGTATTAAAAGCGCTCGCTCCGCTTGGCAATGAGTATTTATATAGATTAATAAAAATGCATGACACCAGAAGAATAGACGTATACGAGTCTGACGGAAAGAGAAGCGGAGCGTTTAGCTGGGGAACATATAAGCACGGTTCCTTTGTTATGCTCAATCATTCTAAGACCACGCACGACGTATTTACAATCGCACACGAACTGGGCCATGCCATGCACTCAGAGTACTCAAACGAGGCGCAGGTTTACCATAACGCCGGGTACAGCATTTTTGTAGCGGAAGTTGCAAGTACCACAAACGAAGTGCTTCTTTTAAAGTATTTGCTTTCGGTGACTAGGGACGAAGACGTTAAAAAGTTCCTGCTCTCGTATTATTTAGATATGTTTAGAACCACGCTATTTAGGCAGACGATGTTCTCTGAATTTGAAGAATATGTTCATGGCCGTCAGCAAAAGGGATATGCCCTCACGGTTGACGATATGTCAAAAGAATATTTCAAACTAAATAAAAAGTATTATGGCAAGGGCGTTGTTCACGACAAACAAATTAAGTACGAGTGGGCCCGCATTCCTCATTTTTACAATGCCTTTTATGTGTATAAATATGCGACCGGGCTTGTTACGGCGGTAACTTTTGCCAACAATATTCTAAACGGCGGAGATCATCAAAGAGAATTGTATTTCGATAAATTCTTAAGAGCCGGAGGCACAAAATCTCCTTATGAGATTATTTTGGACGCTGGGGTTGACCTCTGCTCGGAGAACCCTTACAATATAGCATTGAAAGAATTCGGACGAGCTCTTGATGAACTTAAGAAGCTCGGATAGGAGAGAAGTTATGCCGAGAAAAAGCGACGATAAAAATGTGCCATGGGTTCATCCCGGTGTTGCGGGAAAAGTCATTCCTCAAAGTATAGAAGCGGAAAAATCGCTGCTATGCTGTTTAATGGAAGATAGTAATGTTGCAATAGAACTCATTAGTGCGCTTAATGAAGATGATTTTTATCTTAATGCGCATAAATTTATTATTGCCGCTATGAAAAAAATATGGGAGTCAAATCGCCCCATAGATTTTGCAATTGTTACTACGCAGTTAGATACAGAAGGGCATCTAGCAGACGTTGGCGGAGCGGAGTATATAGCTAGCCTTTCCTCCCATCTTCCAGGATATGCAAATTACAAAACATATTTTGATATAGTTAAAAAACGCACCAAGCTTCGCAAGTTAATGACTGCGGCAAATGAAATAATGGTTAACTGCTACGAAGGGGACCCGGAAGATCGGGCTCTTGTATTTGCAGAAAAGGCAATAACCGATGTAGCTGAAAGCCAGGGCTTATCTGCGCTCACTCCTTTTAATGAGGCTCTTGCCGAAGCATCTGAAGAGTTTGATAAAATTAATAGCGACCCTTACGCATATAAAGGACTGCAAACAGGTTTTCCTGATGTAGATAAAAAATTAGGAAGTCTCGGCGAAGGCGACCTTATAATAATCGCCGCTCGTCCAGGCGTGGGAAAAACATCGCTTGGCATGAATATTATTACGAATATAGCGCTTTCCCACTTGAATGAAAAAGGCAACAAAATTGGTGAGAAAAAGGTGTGCGCCATCTTCTCTCTCGAAATGCCCGCTAAGCAGCTTGCAAAGAGAATGCTTTGCTCGAAAGCACACGTAAGTTTTTCTAAAGCACAAAAAGGCGAACTTGGAACGGACAAACGCATATGGAAGGACCTAGCTGACGCGGAAACTGTTTTAAACTCCGCAAAGATTTTTGTTGATGACCAGGCTATGACCACTCCGGTAGAGATACTTAGTAAATGCAGAAGAATTAAGCGTGAGCAGGGCCGTTTAGATGTCGTAATGGTGGACTATCTTACTCTTATGTCTTCTGGCAAAAAGACCGAAAACAGACAGCAGGAAGTATCTGAAATCTCTAGATCAATGAAACTTGCCGCAAAGGAGCTCGGAGTGCCCATCCTGCTGCTATCACAGCTTTCAAGAGAAAGCGAAAAGAATAAACGTCGCCCGATTCTATCAGACCTTAGAGAGTCTGGTGCTATTGAGCAGGACGCAGATATAATAATGTTTATCCATCGCCCAGGCGACTTCGACAAAACTGTAAAATACAAAGACAAAGTAGAGCTTATTATAGCTAAGCATAGAAATGGAGAGCTTGGAACCGCATACCTTAAGTGGGTCGGCGAGGAAGTATCCTTTAGAGACGCGCCTCCTGAGTATATAGAATCATCTTCTAATGCGGCTTCCTCATCCGAGCAGAGCGCCGCTCAAAGCAAATAGCGCTTGACAAAGAAACTGCGAGGCTACTATAATCGAGGATGTTATGAACGATAAAGATAATAAAGAAAAATTGACGAAGATTTTTAGGCTTATGCTGGCTTTAACAATAGCCGTGACACTGATTTGTGTTACGTTTATAGTATTTTCATTTATAAGAATGGCTCAAATGGAATTGTTTGCCTGCCTTGTTACGGGCATCAGTATGCTAATAATCTTAGCCCTCGTATCACTTACGCTGTGGTTTGGAATAAGAGCATTCCGTGAATAGTGCTTAAAAGAACGCAGCTTTAGTGAAAAAGCTGCGCTTTTGTTATTTGGAGGAAAATTTTGGAAACTGCATTATATAGGAAATATAGGCCTAAAACATTTAAAGAGCTTATAGGGCAGGACATAATAGTTCAGGCTCTAACAAACCAGATAAAGAAAGGCAAAGTTTCCCATGCATATCTATTTACGGGAAGTCGTGGAACAGGAAAGACTTCGACAGCCCGTATTTTGGCGCGCGCAATTAACTGCGAATCTCCAGTTGACGGAAACCCCTGTGGAAAATGCGCTCAGTGTCTTACTCCGACGGGCGCTAATATGGATGTAATAGAAATAGATGCAGCCTCAAACAACGGAGTCGATGCAATCAGAGAACTTAGAGAAGATGTTTCGTTTCTGCCATCTTCCGGAAAATACAAGGTATACATTATTGACGAGGTGCATATGCTTACGGCCAGTGCCTACAATGCACTGCTTAAGACGCTAGAAGAACCTCCCAGGCACGTAATCTTTGTTTTATGCACGACAAATCCTGAAAAAATATCCGCAACAATTCTTTCAAGATGCATGCGTTTTGATTTTCATCTTGTGTCGTTAGCCGTCCTATCTAATCACCTTAAATATGTTTTAGACAGCGAAGGAATAAAGTATGACGACAAGGCAATTAGTCACATAGCTAGGCTCGGTGAAGGAAGCGTAAGAGATATGCTTTCAATTGCTGATAGATGCATTACTCTTGGCGGAGACTTAAGCCTTAATAAAGTTCTAGATATTACCGGAACAGGCAGGGTGGACGATTGCTTTGAACTTCTTTCCGCTGCATTTAAATCAAATCCCGGCAAAATAATCACTAAAATAGAAGACCTGGCGGCAAAGGGTAAATCCATCACTTCCATATCTTCCGAGCTTGCTTCTTTTGCTAGAGATGTTATGCTCATAAAAGCAGATAGTAGCAGCAATGCCGGGCTAACCGAAGACGGAATTGTGGGGGCTAAGAAGCTTGCCGAGGCAATCCCTTTTGATTTCCTATTAAAAACAGTTCGCACTTTAGGTCAGGCAGAAGCTGAAATAAGATATTCGCTCTCGCCTAAAACAGTGCTCGAATGTGCGCTTTTATCTCTTTGCGGATTTGATGATGAAAAGATAGTAAGCAGTAAGGAAGTTGAAGATAAAAAAATAGCAAGAAAATATCCTCAAAAAAGTAGAGAAGAGGTTATGGCTATTGTTGGTCACATAAGAGCGAAACTTGATGAAAACAATTTGGCGCGTCTCGGTGGCATTTTCTCGATGCTGAAAGAAGAGAACTTTTCGGTAGAGGGAAATAAGATTACTATGACAGTAGATAAAGGATATGCAGATATTTTAAATGACGGCAAGAATTTAGAAATCCTAAGCGCAATATGCAAAGAAAAAGGACTATCAATAGAAATACGACAAATAGAATAAAAAAATGATACCGAGGAAAATTTAGACTTTTTAAATGATTCTAGTCTTAAAGTCGAAATTGTAAGCGGTAGAAAGAGGAGAAATTAGATGAGTAAACATGGCGGATATGGCGGCGGAATGGGCGGCATTAATATGCAGTCTTTAATGCAGCAGGCAAGAAGAATGCAAGAGCAAATGGCTAAAGCTCAAGAGGAACTAAAAGAAGAAGAGATCGAAGGAAGCTCAGGCGGCGGAATTGTCAAAGTTGTTGTTGACGGATTTGGCGCTCTAAAGAGCGTTAATATATCTCCGGCGGCAGTTGATCCGGATGATATAGAGATGCTCGAAGACTTAATAATTGCAGCATACAACGAAGCGGCAAAAGAAGCTGAACAGATTAAGAGTGCGAAATTACCGGCCGGTGCTGGCGGAATGATGTAAAGATGCCCGATTCAATAAACAAACTAGCAAGTAAATTCTCAAAACTTCCCGGAGTGGGCTCAAAGAGTGCGCTTAGGTATGCCTATGCCGTGCTAGATATGTCAGAGGACGAAGTGGATGCTTTTTGCGAAGCGCTAAAAGAAGTCAAAGAAAAGGTTAAGTTTTGTAGCCAGTGCGGAGACTATTCTGAAACTGACATTTGTCCTATTTGTGCTTCTCGGCCTAAAAAGACAATTTGTGTAGTTGCTCAGCCTCGAGATATTGCTGCTATGGAAAAGGCAAAGATATATAAGGGAGTCTACCATGTTCTTAGGGGAACGATTTCTCCGCTTGACGGAAGAGGCCCTAATGAAATAAGGATAAAAGAACTGCTAGGTAGGTTAGACGGCGTAGAAGAAGTTATCGTCGCAACTAACCCTGACGTAGAAGGCGAAGCGACGGCAATGTATATTGCAAGATTAATTCGCCCGCTTGGCATCAAAGTGACACGGCTAGCACAGGGAATATCTATGGGTAGCGATATAGAGTATGCCGATGAAGTAACTCTAGGAAAGGCAATAGAGGCCAGAACTGAAATATAATATTAATTAGATAATGAGATAAAGGAACCCTTTAGTTTTATTTGTAATAACTGCGAGGGTTTTATATTATGTTTGTTATTTAC
>JAGCYK010000035.1 GCA_017960845.1 Clostridia bacterium
ATAGGAACAAACGAAAAGGGTGTAATAGCATATCAAGACGATGTTTTCACGCCCATTAGCTACCCGGACAGCGAAATAATAGCCGGCTACAATAAAATCCGTGATTTTGTAGAAGATAGCAAAGGCAATGTCTATGTGCTATCGACAGCCGGACTGGGAAGAATAAAGGACAATACTTTTGAAACCATGGAGTTTACCGAGGTTCCTGGCGAAAGATTTTCGTATGCTACCGTAGATGAAAAAGATAATATCTGGATGATTTCAAGCGAAGGGCAAATCGTCGTAGTAAATGGCAACTCTATTATAGCCACATATGACTCGTCTGACTTTGGCATTGTTAGAGCAATGGGCGCTTTAGCCATAGGTAGTAGTATCTATATCGGCTCGGCAGAAAACAAAGTCGCTTGCGTTTCGCTTCGCTCTTCATACGGAAGAAACAATACGTCTCAGTATGACATATCTTACATAGATCTCGGGGAAGTTTCAAACGTAAACAACATTGCTAGGTCATCGCTATCTGGCAGTCCGCTTATTAGCTGCAAAAACGGATATGGTTATATTAGCGGAGGGCGTTTTTACCGCGTTGACGAGCACTCAAGAGTGGATATTTCGGCAAATGGCTCCACTCAGGATTATGAAGGGAATTACTGGATTGCTTCAACAACGCTTGGCCTAGTAAGATACTCGAAGGGCTTTTTTGAAACGTCGAATTACGAAACAGCGCTAGAGGACGAGTATATCAATGCCGTATATAAAAGAAACGGAATGTATTTCGTAGCCTATGACAGCGGAATATTTATTTATGACGAGTCCTGGCGCGTAGTTAATGACTCTAAAGTCAGCGCTCTTAAAGCACTTTTAGAAGGCAAAAAAATAAGAAACGTTACAGGTGATACGCTTGGCAATGTATGGTTTGCCGCATATGACGTTGGTGCGGTGCGCTTTAACCCGGTGAGCGGAGAATATACTGTTTTTGGTAGCACTTACGGAATCCCGAGCGTTCTTAGGGTAGTATATCCATTAAGCGACGGCAGAATGTTTGTCGGACACGAAACGGGATTTGTAATAATCCGCGGAGATTCGGTTGATTCTTCAGCGCAAATCCAAAAGAACGGAGTGCCGTCTAGCGTTCTATGCGCGGTTGAAACCGGGGGCGTCATTTATATAGGTTCAAACGAATACGGAGTATTTGAGTATAAAAACGGTCAGCTTCGTAGCTATGATGAAAATAACGGTCTGCTTGACACGTCTATTTTAAGGCTGGTAGCAGATGAAGATAATCCAGGAAACTTCTTTGTATGCGGTCTACATCTTCATTATTTTGAAAATGGCACCTTTAGAGTGCTTGATAATTTTGATAAGGATGCCGGTAGCATATTCAATGCCGTGGATTATAATGGTAGCATTTGGCTCTTCCAGAACAACGGAATATCTTCCTTAAATAAAAGAAAACTTTTATCCGGAGAGCCTGTTAATAAAAGCTCGTTCGGCTTAACCGGCGGTTTAACCGGAACGCTAAACGCTAATACCTGGCACTATATGGAAAACGGGGTTATATATATTGCTACAAGAAACGGAATAAGTATGTTCAATTTCTCAGGCGTAGATATTCCGGTTCCTAAAGTAATTGTAAACAGCGTTTATTTAGACGACGTAGAAATTGTTCATCCTAAGTCACTAAAGATGGGTAGCGGGGTTCAGCGTATTACGATTGACGCTTCAATGCTGCTGTATTCTGATTTAGCAGACTATAAGATATCCTATCAGCTTATAGGTTTTGATGCGGAGCCGATAAATGAAAGCGGGAAGCACATATCTGCTAGTTATACGAATCTTAGCGGAGGGGATTATACGTTCAAAGTTATAGTCAGCGATCCTTTTACTGGTGAGATAAAGCTAGAAAGCACAATAAAAATAGAGAAGGAACTTAAGTTTGTAGAAACTGTTTGGTTCTGGATTTTAGTAGGCGTGCTATCTGCCGGAGTGATGGCGCTAGGATTCTATATCTTTTCAACAGCCAAAATTAGAAAGGCAAGACGGCACGAAAAGGAATTCCAGGATATTACTGAGCAGGCGCTCGAAACTGTTGCTAGGACCATAGACGCAAAAGATAATTACACCAAAGGTCACTCGAACCGCGTAGCGATTTATTCAAGAGAGATAGCACGCCGTATGGGCTACTCCGAGCAGGATCAGCGAAAGGTCTACTACATAGCGCTTTTGCACGATATAGGAAAAATAGGCGTTCCGGATAATATTCTAAACAAGCCCGGCCGTCTTACACCTGAAGAAAGAGAAGTTATTCAGCAGCATCCTGCAATAGGCGGAGAGATATTACAAGATTTCATCGCCGTTCCCGGAATCGCGGACGGAGCGAGATATCATCACGAAAAATATGACGGAACGGGCTACGTGTCGCATGTTTCGGGCAAAAATATTCCGGAGATTGCTAGAATTATAGGTATTGCTGATAGTTACGATGCAATGCAAAGCGCTAGATGCTATCGCCCTGCACTGACTGATGAATATATAAGGAATGAGTTAGTTAACTGCGCCGGTAAGCAATTCGACCCGGATATCGTAAAATATATGCTTGACATGATAGATGACGGCACTGCTCCGCAGACTGATCAGGACCAAAAGTAACTTTGCAATGCTGGAGGCATAATGGAAAAACTGGATTTTAATAAAGATTGGCTTTTTAAGCGGCTATCCTTCGAAGGCGAGCCTGCCTTAGTTACGCTTCCTCATGACGCTCTTTCTCGGGGCCCGCTTGGCCAAGTTAACGATGAGGCGCAAGAAAGCAGCGAGTGCTACGAATATATAAAGAAATTTGTTTTTCCTAGAGAAATGAAAGATAAATGCCTTACGCTAGAATTCGAAGGTGTTTATCCTAATGCCGAAGTATATATTAACGGAGAAAAAGTCTGCGAAAACGAATCAAGGTGTGCTAGCTTTTACGCAGATATAACCGGAAAAGTAATTTTTAAAAAAGAGAATGAGATAAAAGTAATCGTAAACAATTCGGCTCAGCCTTCTAGCCGTTTGTACTCAGGCGCCGGAATTTTCCGTCCGGTTAACTTAATAGTTCAAGAGCAAAAGCATATCATCCCAGGCAGCATCAAAATACGCACGCTTAGCATTAATCCGGCCGTAATAGAAGTGCGGGTTAAAACCGAAGGCGACGGGCCTGTATACTGCATAGTTAATAGAAATGGAAAGAGATATGGCTCTGGAATTGCTAGAACCGCTAACGGAGCAGAAGGTAGAACGGAAATCCCTGTGCGCTGGGAGGCGCTTTGGTCGCCTTCGAGCCCCGAGCTTTATACTCTTTCGGTTCGTTTCAAAAAAGATGCGCATTTTATTAAGTTCGGTTTAAGGTTAGCATCGCTTTCTAAAGAAGAAGGTTTTTGTCTAAACGGTGAGAAGTTTACTATCAAAGGCTGCTGCATAAGGGGCGACGGCGGAATACTTGGGGCTAGGTCGTCTTATGAGATTGAAGAGAGAAAGATACGCCTTCTAAAGGAAAGTGGCTTCAATGCCGTTAAAATGCTTTGGGGGCCATCTTCTAGCGAAATGCTTGACGCATGCGACAACTTAGGAATGCTGGTTGTAGACGAGTGCTATGACGCTCTATTTGAGCATAAGGCAAAATGCGATTATGCCGGCAAGGTAATAGATAACTATGAGCGCGACCTTAAGGATATGGTTGATAAGGATTATTCTCATCCTTCGGTTATTATGTACTCGCTTTTTAGTAGCGCCCCTGAGTCATCTTCTGAAAAAGGTCTAAAGTTAATCCAGGATATGGTAGGGCAGCTAAAGGCGTTAGACGAAGACAGGTTCATTACTGCTGGAATTAATATTTTATCTAATAATAATTATTTTAAAAAGAAAACTAGCACTTCAAAAGATGGGAACATAGATGAAGTTTATGCAATCGATTATTATGAAAGCCTTATCCATAAAAAAGGCACAAAATATGCAAATTTCCTAACTAAGCTTCCATGGAAAATGAGTAAAGTTAAGGAAACGTTCTCTCTTTTAGACTGCTATGGATATAACTACGCTACTGCTAGATATAAAAAAGATATTATAAAGTCGGTTGGAACGATTCTAGGAACTGAAATTTTCATTGAAGACTTATATGATTCTATGAAACTTGCCGAAACTGAGAGCGGTTTGATAGGTAATTTTGTTAATGCCGGCTCTGAATTTATCGGTGAAAGCAAAGAATATTACTCTTTGCTAAGCGGAGCGAATGGTGATAATTTAAGCGGAGACTATAAATGGATTAGTTCTACAAGCGGCTGCTTAGACCTTTTATGGAACGAAACAAGCGACGCGCTTTATGCGTCAGTTGTTCTAGGCAAAACCGATACCCCTATTATAGTAGCAGCGCCAGCTTCTAGCGAAACGCTTGGAAAATGTGCTCCTGGCACAAGGTTTACTAACGCAATTCCTTCCTGGTCATGGAACGGACTCGATCTTAGTGATTTTAGAGTGGAAGTATTTTCAAAAGCTCCGGTAGTAGAATTATTTATCAATGGCAAAAAAGTAGGCAGGTCTTCTAGCTCAAATAAAGCTAGGTTTACATTCAATGTGCTTTATGAGCACGGAAACATAACGGCGGTCGCTCTAGACGAAAAAGGGAATGAACTGTCTAAATCTTCCCTACAGACAGCAAAGGATTTTACTATCATTAATCTTAATAGCGGCAGTGAGTTTGCTATTAGTGACAGCCTTGTATTCGTTAATATCGATTATACTGACGATGATGGAAACCTTAAGCCGCTTGAAAATGGACATATTAAAGTGGACGTAAGCGGAGGAGATCTAATTGCTTTAGGATGCGCTGCGCCTTATAGCCCAGAGGGCTACGGCGGCATTTATACCGATACATATAACGGAAGGGCGCTAGCGGTTATTAGGGCGCACGAAAAGGGAAAACTTAGAGTGACGGCTGATGACGGAAAGAGAATTGGCAAACTGGAAATGGATATAAAACGCCCCGCAAAAGAAATGCAAGAGGAAATAATAGAAGATGAATAATTTTTCGAAGAGTCTTGACCGTTTGATAGGATATGCAAAAACCTATCTAATGCTTAGCAGTAGAGACGAAACGCTTGTTAGAAATAGAATAATGAGCGAGCTTGGGCTTAGTTATTATAACGGAAGCGGCAAAGCTAGAAAGAATAGTGTAGCTTTAGGCGAACTACTTAATGAGCTTGGCGAAGCACTTATAAGCGAAGGATTATTTAGCAAAGAAGAAATCCCGCAAGTTAACGATAAAATCATGGGGATTCTACTGCCACTGCCTTCTGTTATCGAGAAGAAGTTTAATAGGCTTGAAAAAGAGAGCCCGGAAAAAGCAACGGACTTTTTGTATAATATAGGAATAAGCGCAGGATATATTAAAAAAGAAGCTTTAGATAAAAATCCTAGATTCTCAGAAGGCCGGCTCTCTCTATCCATAAACAAGACAAAACCTGAATATAGCGACCCGAAAAAAGCATTGAAAGGCAGTGCAGTTAAGGGCGGATATCCTGCTTGCACCATTTGCAGGGAAAACGAAGGAAACTCGCTATCGCTCAAAAGCACTCTTAGAACGATTGGGCTTAAGCTGGGCCAAGAAGACTGGTTCTGGCAGTTTTCTCCATATGGATACTTTAATCAGCACGGAATAGCCGTTAACCAAAAGCATACTCCTATGAAGATAAATGCTAGCACGGTTTCAAAACTACTCGATTTTATAGATAGATTTCCACACTACTTCATAGGCTGCAACGCTGCTCTTCCTAGAATTGGAGGAAGCGTCCTCGCTCATGATCATTTTCAGGGCGGAAAAGAAGTTCTTCCCATTCATAGCGCGCCGCTTTTAAAAGAGTTTCACTGCAAAGATTATCCTAATGCTAAGATTGGTATTATAGACTGGCCGATAAGCTCGCTTCGCATTAAGTCAAATGATAGAGGCGTTATAGAAAAGCTTGGCGCTAGGCTAATAGAGAGCTGGCTGGGCTACGAAAACAAAGCTATAGGGATTATTCCATCGGATGAAAGCGGCCAGCACAACTCGCTGAGCCCAATTGTTAGAAAGGAAGGCTCAAGTTATTTGCTAACGATAGTATTTAGAAGCAATTACGCTAATCTAGAGTATCCTGACGGGGTATTTGTAGCGCGGCCGGAGTATCAAATAATAAAGAAGGAGTCTGTCGGGCTAATTGAGGCTCAAGGTCTATTCATTCTCCCAGGGCGGCTGGATGAAGAGCTTAAGCTTTTAGCAAAACTACTAGCTAGTGGCAGCGAGCTTCCTGAAGAAATGAAAGGATATAGTTATATATATAACGAGCTTAAGGAGATTAAACCTGCTGCTTTAAGCGAAGATGAGGCATATAAGCGCGTAAAAAAAGAAGCAGGATCAGTGTGCGAGAGAATACTAGAGAACAATTCAGTATTTAAAAACGAAAAAGACTTTTCAGCTTTCCTATTGCAATCAGGTCTGGTAGAATAAAAAAAGTAAGGAGCAAATCTTATGAAAATACTTGTTACAGGTGGAGCGGGATACATTGGCTCACATACCTGCGTAGAATTACTTAATAAAGGGCATGAAGTGGTTATAATAGATAATCTTGACAACTCTTCGGAAAAATCCATCCAAAGAATAGCCATGATTACAGGAAAAAATCCCGTTTTTATAAAAGGCGATATTAGGGACGAAGCGTGTCTAAATAGTATTTTTGATAACAACAAAATAGACTACGTTATTCATTTTGCCGGTCTAAAAGCGGTAGGTGAATCTGTTGAGCAACCGGTTAAATACTATGACAACAACCTCTACGGAACGCTGAGTCTACTTAAATGCATGAGCGCTCACGGAGTTAAGAAAATAGTATTTTCTTCTTCTGCTACCGTATACGGAACGCCCGAAAAGCTTCCGCTTGATGAAAACTGCCCGGTCGGCGGAACGACTAATCCGTATGGAACGTCGAAATATTTCCAGGAAATTATGCTAAAAGACCTGTATGTGTCTGATAAAGAATGGACAGTTGTGCTTCTAAGATACTTCAATCCGGTCGGAGCGCATGCGTCCGGGCTTATAGGCGAGGATCCAAAAGGAATTCCAAATAATCTGACTCCATATATAGCTAGAGTTGCAATTGGCCAGTATAAAGAGGTCAATGTTTTTGGCAACGATTACAATACTCCTGATGGCACAGGCGTAAGAGACTATATACACGTGGTTGACTTAGCGCGTGGGCATTTAGCTGCTATTGAAAAAATAGATAAGAGCGGGGTTTATGTATACAATCTTGGAACGGGTGTAGGATACAGCGTGCTTGACGTTATACATGCGTTTGAAAAGGCGTGCGGCCATGAAATAGCTTATGTTATTAAACCTAGACGCGCAGGAGACATTGCCTCATGCTATGCGGATGCTTCTAAAGCACTTAAAGAACTAGGCTGGAGGGCTGAGTTTGGAATAGAAGAAATGTGCTCTTCGCTATGGAACTGGCAAAAAAAGAATCCTAACGGATACAATTCTTGAGCTCTATAGCTTAGCCCGTTTGACTATTTTATGAAAAATTATTCATTTGACTAGCATTTAATATAGATGTTAAAATGACTTTGATGCATATGATCGGGGGAAAGTATCAATAGGAGCATCGAAATTGAGAAGAAGCAGCGGTATTCTATTGCATATAGCAACCCTTCCAGGTGATTACGGTATAGGCTCGCTGGGAAAGCAAGCCTACTTTTTTGCTGATTTTTTGCATAAAGCTGGCCAGTCCTACTGGCAGATACTGCCGCTTGTTCCTACAGGCTATGGCAATTCGCCTTATCAGTCGTGTTGCTCATATGCCGGAAACGAGTTTTTAATCGACCTAGACCTACTAAAAGAGCAAGGGCTTTTGGGTGAAGAAGATTTAAGCAAAGCTAAGTCAGCGCCTAATAGTAGAATAGATTACGAAAGCTTATTTCAAAATAGAATCTCTTTGCTTAAGGTTGCTTTTTCACGCTTGGATAAAAATAACAATGAGTTTTTGGATTTCTTAAAGCGCGGAGAATATAATGATTATTCGCTCTTTAGGGCAATAAAAGAGCAACTTGGTTATATAGAGCTATCAAAGTGGCCAGACGAATATAAACATATGGATGCCGATGCCATAAAAAGGTTTGAAAATAGCCATAAAAATGATATACTTTTCTATCAGTGGACACAGTTTGAATTTAGCCGGCAGTGGAATGCATTAAAGTCATATGTTAATTCGCTTGGAGTGAAAATAATAGGTGACATTCCAATCTATGTATCAAGAGATAGCGTAGAGTGCTGGACACAGCCGGAGCTGTTTAAACTTGACGAGAATTTGTTTCCAAAAACCGTTGCTGGCTGCCCGCCTGATTATTTTTCCGAAACAGGTCAGCTCTGGGGGAATCCCATATATGAGTGGGATAAGATGAAAGAAGACGGATATAAGTGGTGGGAAAACAGAATGCGTAGGGCACTAAAACTCTATGACGTGATTCGAATAGACCACTTTAGGGGTTTTGATAGATTTTATGAGATTCCGGCTTATAGCCCGGATGCTAGGACTGGTCACTGGAGCATTGGCCCGGGGGCAAGCTTGTTCGAAATCCTTCGCGGCCGTATAAGTGACGCGGAAATAATAGCAGAAGATCTTGGCGACCTAGACGATTCTTGCAAAAGGATGTTTAAAGAGGTTGGCTACCCTGGCATGAAGGTTCTTTCTTTTGCCTTTGACTCAGACGAGCATAATGCATATCTTCCTTCAAATTTTGAAAACGACAATTCTGTTTGCTATACCGGAACGCACGATAATGATACTTTGATGTCGCTAATTGAGCATCTAGGCGCTAGAAGAGAAGAATTTAAAAGAAAAGTGAGCATAGAGCTTGCTAAGAACGATTTGAGTCTTAATCTTGAAACAAATAGCCAAATAGCAGATGCCATAATTGAACTTACTCTATCCTCAAAATCTAAAATTGCTATCTTGCCACTTCAGGACTGGACTAAAACCGGAAGCGAGGGTAGAATCAACA
>JAGCYK010000036.1 GCA_017960845.1 Clostridia bacterium
GGCGGATATGCTATCGGTGCTTTCAATGTAAACAACATGGAAATCGTTCAAGGTATAACCGACGCTTGTCAGGAAGAAAAAGCCCCTGTTATTCTTCAGGTTTCCAAGGGAGCAAGAGGTTATGCCAATCATACATACCTTGTTAAATTGGTAGAAGCTGCCGTTATTAACTGCCCTGATATTCCCATTGTGCTTCATCTTGATCACGGCCCTGATTTCGAAACCTGCAAATCTTGCATTGATGGCGGATTCACTTCTGTCATGATAGATGGCTCTTCAAAATCTTTCAAAGACAATATTGAGCTTACAAGAAAAGTAGTTGAATATGCTCACGACCACGGCGTTGTTGTTGAAGGTGAGCTTGGAACCCTTTCAGGAATCGAAGACGAAGTTGTAGTTGAGGGCGAAGGTTCTTACACAAGACCCGAAGAAGTTGAGGAATTCGTTTCAAAAACAGGCGTTGATTCCCTTGCAATCGCAATCGGAACCAGCCACGGAGCATACAAATTCAAGCCCGAGCAGTGCACACGCAATGCTGATGGCATTCTCGTTCCTCCTCCCCTTCGTTTTGATATTCTTAAAGAAGTTAGCAGACGCCTTCCCGGATTCCCTATCGTTCTTCACGGAGCTTCAAGCGTTCCCCAGGAATATGTTGCTATGGTAAACCAGTACGGCGGAAAAATGCCTAACGCAATCGGCGTTCCCGAAGAGCAGCTTAGAGAAGCAGCAAAGCTCGCTGTATGCAAAATAAACATTGACTCGGATATTCGTCTTGCAATGACAGGTTCTGTAAGAAAATTCCTTTGGGAAGAGCCTAGCAAGTTTGACCCGAGAGAGTACTTAAAGCCCGCAAGAACAAATATAAAGGAACTTGTTCGTCACAAGATTGTTGATGTACTCGGCTGCGCTGGAAAAGCATAATTAATAATCTTTTTATAGAAACAAAGACGTAGATTTTTAGCAATCTGCGTCTTTTTCTTTTGTCAATGTTACTTTAAGCCCTTATTTCAATTTTAAGTATTAGATAAAACAGAAAAATTCTTATTAACCACAAAACACGCTGCAAGATATCCGATAGCAACAATAAGCATTCCTACGCTAACGTCACTTAAGTAGTGCGCGCCTACCGTTATTCTAGATAGCGATACTAAAAGCGCCCATAGAATTCCTACAGGTTGAAGCCATATGTTTATTTTCGAATACTTCCCGGTAAAGTAAGGAAGAAAAGCCAAAAACATTGCAAAGAGCACGCCTGCTCCAGCGTGGCCGCTTGGGAACGATTTGAACTCATCTGCTGAAACTGAGTTTGCAAAATTATCGTAGGAAGTAAATCTTTCCCACCAATTTACATAACCTGATTCAATGTTTAGCCCACTTACGCCTGAAAGAAGCACTCTATAGCGAGGACGATGAAAGAAGGATTTTAGGATTCTTCCGGGAGCAACCCAGATAATCAGATACATCACTGCGAAAATAATGATTATTGCTAAAATATTCGGGTTTTCACACTTTTTGCCAATAAAATAACCAAAAATAGCGCAGCCCGCTACTAAAACAGAAGAAACCAGTATTCCGACATACAACATATCCGGAATATTGAAAGCATCGATTGAAATAAGCTCGCTGCCTAATAAAAGCACTGCAGCTAGACCCATTCCACCTGAAAGAATATATAGAATTATTTTTATAATTAGCGAGTAGTCTTTTTTTATTGTAACGGCAACAAGTAGGCCTGCAATCCAGCCAAGTGGCAAATATGCAGGAAGCATTCCGGTAATGCCGAAAAACAGCCCGAAAAAGTTCCCGCTGCTATACAGTGCCTGCTCAATTTGGAGATCTAATAGTGAGCCTATAATTAATCCGGTTAGGCTTATTGCAATAATAACGATTGCCCCTATTATGCTTACGTTATATTTGTTGTTTTCCATAAAACGTTCCTTTTATCTCCCTAATTATATCAAATATACCATTTATCGCCTAATTTTAGATAGGATATCTTCAAAATATTTTGGTAGTGGCGCACTAAACTCCATTATTTCTTTAGTTCTAGGATGTTCGAAAGAAAGGAACGCGCTATGAAGCAGTTGCCCTTTACTACCCATCTCCTGGCCCTGGCCATATTCTTCGTCGCCAACTATAGGATGATTCATATATTTGCAGTGCACCCTTATTTGATGCGTCCGGCCTGTAAGAATGCGGAACTTAACCAGGTCATAACTATCAAATCTTTCTTCGACTTCATACATCGTAATAGCCTCTCTGCCATCTTTAGTTAAAACAGCCATTAGCTTTCTATCTTTTGGAGATCTTCCTATAAGTGTTTTAATGGTTCCTTTTTCTTCAGAGAAATGACCGCGGCATAAGCCGTAATAGATCTTTGTTACACTGCGAAGCGCAATCTGGCTAGATAAAGACAGGTGCGCCTCGTCATTTTTTGCTACTACCATAAGTCCGCTTGTATTCTTATCTAGCCTATGCACTATTCCCGGGCGAAGCGCTCCGTTAATGCATGATAAATTTTTTAAGTGAAATAGCAGTCCGTTAACGAGCGTATTGTCCCAATTACCAGGCGCCGGGTGAACGACTAGGCCCTGTGGCTTATTTATTACTGCGATGTCGTCATCTTCGTAGACTATATCAACCGGAATATCTTTCGGCTCTGCCGCGATTACCGGCTCAGGCGGGTTAACGTCAATTACATCCCCGGTTTTTATAATTTTTCCACTTTTAACGCGCTGATTGTTCAGTAAAATAAAGCCCCCGTCAACGAGGGTTTTTATATATGACCTTGTATAACCAGTTTCAGTGGTTAAATATATATCAAGTCTAATAGATTCGTTTTTATCTACGAAATACTTCAATTCTCTTCTACTCCGCTTCCGCCTCTTCTTTTGCGGCCTTTTCTTTTGAAGCTGAAGGAAAATAAATGACAAATGCCCAGATAATTGTAATTATGACGCCAGCTACCAGGCATGCATCTGCAATGTTAAATACGGCAAAGTCCCAGCCGAAGAATACAAAATCCAAAAAGTCTCTAACATAACCTAGCGCAATTCTATCAATGAGATTTCCAAGCGCGCCGCTGAATATGAGCGAAATCCCTATAATAAACAAGGGATGTCTTTTGTCCGTGTAAAAATATAGCAAAAATAGTACAAATGCTAAAAAAACAAATGTAATAGGAATAATAAAAGCATAAAAGCCTTCCCAGCCTGCTCCGATTGAGAACGCAGCACCTGTATTAGTGACATAGTGTATTGAGAAAAAACCCTCAATTACTTCAAGCTCTCTCATTGGCCAGTCAGCCGATGCTTTAACCACTAGCTCTTTAGATATCAAATCTAGAGTTAAAGATGCCGCGATTATAGCACTAGCAAGCAGGATTTGGCGCAAATAAGCTTTGAGCTTAACGCTTTTAAAATCAAACTTCACTGTTTTGCACCGTAAGCATGGTTCCTTCTGGAGAAAGAAGAAAGATGTTGTTTTTATCCGATATTCTTAGAACGCTTCCGTTAAGCGCATATACCGCTCCGGCAGCAAAATCCAGAATTCTCTGCGAGTCGTCTCCGGCATCGGACAAATCCACAACGGCCATTTTGCGTTGCTTTAAAAAATCTATAAGTGGCTGAACCTCGCTGATAGAAGCGGGTTTTAAAACCAAAACCTTTTCCCTTTTGCCGCCTTCGCTGCTAACTACTACCGGATTGTCTGCATCTCCGGAGTTATTAAGCGTGTTGTCATCCTCAAAAAAAGGCAGTGTATTCAGATCGATTTCCATCAATTAACCCCCTGATATATTCTTTGTCCAAATAGAGCTGTGCCCGGACGAATTAGATTTGCTCCGCATTTAAGTGCAATCTCGTAATCGTCGCTCATCCCCATCGATAGATAGTCCGCCGAATCGCAAACGCTCTTAAGCTTTAAAAACAAATCGTACATTTTGCTGTATAACTGCTCCGGAGCGCCTATGGGAAGAACGCTCATCAGGCCTCTAACTCTAAGATGCTTTAGATTGCTTACATATTGATAGAGCTGAAACAACTTTTCCGGCTCGCATCCGCTCTTAGATTCTTCCGCGCCTACATTGACTTCAATGAGAACGTCCATCGTTTTATCTATCTTAGCGCATCTTATTTCAATCTCGTCTGTTAGATCGGTTCTGTCGAGAGATTCAATCA
>JAGCYK010000037.1 GCA_017960845.1 Clostridia bacterium
AAATTTGCCAAATCAAAATAAATCTTACCATTTTAGTAAACTATTTTAATTTGAAGTTAATTTCAACTCCAAATGTAAAATATAATACCTAAGAAAAACAGACTTCCTTTTTAGAAAGTCCGTTTTTCCGCTGGTATTTGATTTTTATTTTTTAGGCCCCCTGTTTAACTGGAGCGCAAAATGTTTTTTAATTTAGCATATTGAAGATTTCATCTCTTAAATTATCAAATTCATTTGACGAATCATCTTCGCTGAGTTCATAGAGTACATCGTATGTTCCATCAGTAGATGTATACTCTACCATTCCGAGATCTTGAGCTGCCATCTTAACTTCTTCAGCATCTATTTCAAGGCTACTGTTTTGAAGTGAAATTACTTCTTCTTGAGCATTGATTGATGCTTCAAGTGCGGAAACGGAAGCTGAAATTGCGCTAGTTACGATTCCGGTTGCAATTACTCCGGCAACAACAGCAACTATAAGCACAAGATACGCAACGAGAAGATTTCTCATGGCAGCAGGAATCTTTCTATCTCTCCTCTCGTAGTAATGCTCTTCTTCAACGTACTCAACCTGTTCTTCATCGGTTTTTACGATAGAAGGCATCATATCTTCTGCACTTCTTGAAGTATTGCCATATTCAGGCTTAGCAGGTGTAGAGATAACGAGAGTTCTTTCCTCTTCTCTTTCCGAAGGAATGATTGTCCTTTCCGAGGGGCTCTTTATTTGAGTTGAAGACATTTTAACTTCATCATCAACATAGTGGTCAACCTCTGAAAAGCTACCATATCTGTCCGTATCACTGTCAATTGTTCTTTTCGTAGTTACCATTTCTGGTTCCTCCATCATTTCCTATATTTTTTCCGCTGCTCGCAGCATGGCACTTTTGGATCTCGGATTTGTCAAAAGTTCGATGCTGTCCGCCTTTTTTTCTGTTTTTATTAGTTTTATTTCCGCCTTATGGTTGCAAACGCAAACCGGAATTGATTTATCGCAAAGACAATTTGTCGACATTGCCCTTAATGCTTCTTTTATTATTCTGTCTTCTAGCGAGTGAAACGAGAGAACGCATATTCTTGCACCAGTTTTAAGTCTTCTCGTTATAGAGGTTACTGCTTCAGCTAGTCCATCTAGCTCTCCGTTCACTTCTATTCTTATCGCTTGAAATGTTTGTTTAGCAGGGTGGCTTCCCCTTATATGAGGCATGCACTCTTCTATGATTCTTGAAAGCCTGCCGGTTGTAGTTATTCTTTCTTTTTGCCGCTCTTCGACAATCTTTTGAACAATTCGCTTTGCGTGTGACTCTTCGCCATATTCATATAGAATCTTAATTAATTTAGCCGGCTCGTAGTCGTTTATTACATTTTCTCCTGTCAGACATTGATTTTTGTTCATCCTCATGTCTAATGGAGCATCATATCTATAAGAAAAACCTCTTTCGGGAGTGTCGAGCTGGTGAGAAGATACCCCAAGGTCAAGTAGTGCCCCATCCAGTTTATCTATCCCAAGTTCGTCTAAATATGCTGTAGCGTTCTTGAAATTCCCTTTTATTAATGTATATCTGCCGCAGTAGCCTTCATTTTTAAATCTTTCAGAAGAGTAAGCTATGGCATCTGCATCAAGGTCAGTCGCTATTATCTGTCCGCCGGCTTTCAGTATCCCGAGAGAATGTCCGCCTCCCCCGAGCGTTCCATCAAAATATATCCCATCTTTTTTGATATCCAGTATATCTAAGATTCTTTCGGGCATTATGGGTTCATGATAAAACATTTTCTTGCCGTTAATTCTCGCCGAAGCACTTGTTCAAGTCTGTGCCCTTATCGAATTCAGCCCAAACTTCCTCCGCCCAAAGTTCGATGTGATCTATCATTCCGATGCTAACAATGTTTTTCGTTATTTTAGCTGCGTCCAGTAAGTACTTGGGAATAAGCAATCTGTTATGCGTGTCCTCTTGAATGAACTCCCCGTTTCCAAGGATTTTTCTCATTCCCATGAGTCTTGGATCGGTTGTATAGGGATTTATAGAGCTGAATATTTGTCCATATATTTGTTTTGCTTCCCCTTCAGGATAAATATATAAACAGCCACCTATTCCAAGGGCAATAAAAGGATTTGCCCCAAGTTCAGTCTTAAATTTGGCGGGACTTCTTATCCTGCCTTTATCATCTACTTGATGATCCGCTCTACCGGTTAAAAACATTTTTTGGGACACCTCCTTGCATATTTTTTTAGTTACATTGGAATATTATCACACAAATAAAGTCGTGTCAACCACCTTTGACCATTTTTATCCAAATTTTTGCAAATTTTTTCATTTTTTAGCAACTTTAAGCATAGGTTGCCCAATCAATAAAAAATCCCTTCCCCAGTTAGAGGAAAGGACTAATGATTTACTAGTTTAATCTGCAAAAATTAGGAACAGATCTTTTGGAGTTCTTCTACCGTCAGGCCTGCAGCTTTCATTGACGCAGAACTGCTTAACTCGGTTCTGAGCTCGTCGCCAAACGCCATGATATGCATTTCAGGCGCAATAGATAACTCGCATAAAAGCTCTCTAACGGCTTCACCGAAACCGCCTTTTTTTATTCCGTCTTCTAGCGTTATAACTTTGCTATTTGAGTCAATTCTTTCTTTAATAAATTCCCTATCTAGTGGTTTTATAGTTGAGCAGTTAACAATGGTAGTATCAGTCGTTTTATATGCAAGATCTATCATTCTGCTACCGGTGGCAAGAATAATCGTTTTAGAATCGCTCTTTCTAAGAATGCTCCATTTAAGGTTAAATGCCTCGTCGTTATTTATGGTGGAAGAATTTAGGTAGCACTTAGGGTAACGCAAAGCAACAGGATGAGAGCACGTACTAGCATATTCTATCATTTTTCTTAGTTCTAGTCCGCTTGACGGGGTCAGCACTGTCATCCCTGGAATCATTGATAAATAAGAAATGTCATAAATGCCCTGGTGTGTTACTCCGTCCGCTCCGTTTATTCCGGCCCTATCTAGTAGAAATACTACCGGGAGTGAGTTGTTGCAAACATCGTGAATAATCTGGTCGAACCCTCTTTGAAGAAATGTAGAATAAATAGCCACGAAAGGTTTGAGCCCTCCGGCAGCCATACCCGCAGCCATTGTAACTGCATGTTCTTCTGCTATTCCAACGTCAAAAGTTCTCTCCGGGTAGACATCAGCGAACTTTTTCATTCCAGTGCCGGAAAGCATTGCAGCTGAAACTACAACAACTTTTTCATCTTTTTCCGCAAGAGAAATAAGAGCATCCGCCGCGTCATCTGAATATTTTTTTGCAAGGCCGGTATTTTGTCCGTCAATGCCGTGATAGCGTTCAGGATCAGATTCGGCCTCAGCATAACCTTTGCCCTTGTTTGTTATGAGGTGAACTAGAACCGGCTCATTAGCCTTTTTAAGTTCGCTGAAAATTCTAATCATATCAAAAATGCTATGCCCGTCGTAAGCACCGTAATATCTCACTCCGAACTGTTCGAACATTTTATTCGGCGTGGTTGCAAGCCTAAGGGACGTTTTTATTCTTTCAGCTAGTTTTACAGTAACGGGGCCAATAAACGGAAGTCCGTCAATTCCCCTTTTAAGCGTTCCTTTTAATTTGTTATATCTAGCATTTATCCTAAGTCTATTTAAGTATCTTGACACTGAACCAACATTTTTCGAAATGGACATATTGTTGTCGTTAAGCACTATAATCATGCGAGTTTTAGATGCGCCTATATCGTTTAATGCTTCGTATGCCATTCCTCCGGTAAGCGCGCCGTCGCCGATAACAGAGACTACATCGTAGTTATCTCCGCTAAGATCCCTTGCCCTAGCTAGGCCTAGCCCGGCAGAAAGAGACGTCGAAGCGTGCCCGGTAGAAAAAGCGTCATATTCGCTTTCGAGCATGCTTTCAAAACCGGATAACCCGCCTTCGGTGCGGATTGACTCAAATCGGTCTCTTCTTCCGGTTATTATTTTATGGGCATATGACTGATGTCCTACATCGAATATAATCTTATCTTTAGGACAATCGAAAACATAATGGAGAGCGATCGTCATATCTATAACACCGAGATTTGATGCTAGATGCCCTCCGTTTTTCAGTGAAACGCGTAAAATATAATCCTTGACCTCTGCAGCATATTCGCTTAGCTGGTCAATTGAGAGCTTTTTTAAATCGCTCGGAGAATTAATTTGTTGAAGCAGTGACATCCTTAAAGTTTTCTCGCAAATTATATCGTTTCGTTATTTCTTTTAAGCATTCTCTTGCAAAGTTCCATAATAAACTCGCTTTTTGAGCCTGTGCCCCTTAGAATGCTCTCTAATATTTCTATTTTACTATTTAAAAGC
>JAGCYK010000038.1 GCA_017960845.1 Clostridia bacterium
ATGAAGAAAATTCTCTTCTAATTACATCTTCATCCGAAAGTAAGTATGCCACTTGAATAAAACATTTTTTTGAGTCCTTAATTGCAACAAAATCAATTTCGCCTTTATAAGTCTTGCCAATTTTTACATCATACCCTTTGAAAATCAAATCGTTGTAAATAATATTTTCTAATAAGTGAGATAATATAACATTATTTGTCTCAGAACATGCAAGTATAAAGCCAGAATCAATCGCATATTGTTTTTCAATTGATTTTAAATTTCTTTTAGAAGCAATATCATATCGATGAACTCTAGATATTAAGCAGGCTTCTTCTAATTTTTCTAAATATCTATATACAACTTTTCTATCTAAATTCGCATTATTTGTTTTATTAAAATAATCTACAACATTCTGAGCAGAAAATTCTTTGGATGAATTACTAATAATATATTTTGCAATTATATTAAATGTTTCTTTATTTATCTGAGATTTAGAATTGCAAATATCTTTATTCACTATTCCATCATATATTGATTTTAAATAAGAAATAATATCTTTTTCTTCAGTATATTCTAATCTTTGAGGCATACCTCCAAATTTAATATAATCATTTAGTGATTTATTTTGTTTTTCAATACTATTTTTTTCAAAATATTCTAAATACTCAGAATATGTAAAAGGCATTATTTTAAATTCTTTACATCTACCAACAAGTAAAGATGCTAGCCTTCCAGATAAAAGTTTAGAATTAGAACCAGTAACAAAAATAGATACATTTTGAGTTGCTTTTAATGAAGATAATAGTTTCTCAAATTGTCTTACATGCTGAATTTCATCTAAAAGAATATAATATTTTTGTTTGTCTTTTATTTGTTTAAGAATATATGTATTTACTTTCTCATATGTTTTCAATTTATCATATTTTATATCTTCAAAATTGATTGAAATAATATGGTCATAATATATTAAGTTTTTGAACAACAATTCATGTTCAATTTGCTTAAGTATTATTGATTTGCCACATCTTCTTACCCCTGTTAAAACTTTAATTAAATTTGAATCATAGAATCTTCTTATTTCTGATAAATATCTTTCCCTTATGATTTCCATAATTCAAAATTCCTCCTTTTTTATATTACAAGTTCATTTTAGCAAAAAAGTGTCACAAATTCAACAATATTTTTAGTTTGTGACACCATTTCATACGTTTTTAATATTTTCTAACAAAATACTAGATAAATGTGCACGTTACATAAGAACGATTTTACAAAAAACTATCTCGATTAATTTCGAGGTAGTTTTTTTACTTTTTTAGTCAAAATAAATGCGCCTTTGATTTAATCGCTGGCGCATGAATTTTTATACAATATTATAACTATTAATTCCAAAAGTAAATTACTACATCATAAACAAAATGTCATATAAGCAGGAATACAAATAATTCCATCTTCTCTAATTGATAGATTCTTTGGATGAATAATATAAGCTTTATCAATTCTATTGCTGAATTTTTCGATAAACTTTTTCATTGATTCTGCTTTATATGATTTAGAGGATTTAACTTCTAAAGGTATTAGCTTTTGAGAAACTTTATTTCCAGTTGTTAATAAAAAATCTATTTCTATATCGTTTCTATGTTTTTCTTCATTATATCTTGTATAAAAATATAATTTATAGCCGTTTGAGGCAAGCATTTGGGCAACTACGTTTTCAAAAAACATTCCTTGATTAATTGATAATTTATCCGACAATAACTCTTTATGATAATTTGTTTGTTTTTCATTGTTCTCATCAAATGTATGTGTTAAAAGCAATCCTGTGTCACCCATATAGCACTTTACAAAATTTCTTTTCTCATTCAATGACAAGCCTAAATTGGGATCGGTACATAAGAAGCATTCATTACAAATCATGGAATCACTTAACCAAAAGAAAGTTTCTTCATAATCAATTGAGGTACTATCAGTCGAAATAGAATTAATTCTTACTCTTTTTTCATGTTGTGATAAAAAAGAAGGAATTTGATCAAAGACTGATAAAACTTTCGATTGATAAGCTCTATCTATCTTATGTATATCATCTCGATATGTTTTTAATATATCGCGTTTTTCCCTTTCGCATTGAGCAAATTGCTTGCTATTTAGCAAAAACTCATCGACAGCTTTAGGCATTCCTCCTACAAGCATATATTGTTTAAATAGGAACATCGCTTTCTTGTGAATTGAATCGTATAATGGAACTCTTTTTTCGAAGCAATCCTTAATGTACTCAATTAGCATTTCCTCACCTAATGCCCAAGCAAATTCTTCAAAATCCATAGGGTACATAGTTATGCTTTGCTCTTCAGAAGGAATAAGAATGTCTTTGACATTTTCTTTTATAGATATTAAAGAACCAGTCTCTATAAAATCATACCTTCCGTCTTTAACAAGATGTTTAACAGCTTCTCTAGCTCTAGGAAATTTTTGAACTTCATCAAAAATGATTAATGATTCCCTTGGATATAATGGAGTATCAAACTCTAGTGATAATACCATAAACAATGAATCTAAACTATTAAGAAGAGTATCAAATGCTTCTTTAACAGAATTAGTAGTTTTAGAAAAATCGATAAGAATATAGCTCTTATAATTATTCTTCGCAAATTCTTCTACAACTGTAGATTTTCCAACTCTACGAGCACCTTCAACCAATATTGCTTTTGACCCCTGTGTTTCATTTTTCCACTTAAGTAATTTATCATATATTTTTCTCTTAAACATATTCAAACTCCTTTTACACAATCATATTATACTCGAAATATTAAAAAAGCGCAAACAATATAATGATAAAATATTAAAAAAGCGCAATCAACAATAGATAATAAGGTACGTTCAAGAAAAAATTCCTAAATAAACACCTCTAAGGCTTGCTTTTTTTTGTTTTAGCCCGGCGGAGGCTCAACCTGACTAGTCTCTTCGCCGCTTCTAGTGCTCGGCTGGGCTTTAGACGTATCAGCGCTTTCCTTTAACTCTTCGCACTGATCCTCTTCAATGCTCTTTTTTTCAGACTTCTTCTTTATTTTAAAAAGCCCAATAAACCACTCGTTTATCTTATCTGAATACTTAAAAGAAATAATGAACGCTACTACCCCTAAAGCGCCGATTGTTATTAAAATAGGAATTCCCCATCCGTTATATGGAATAAACTCCCCTGACATTAGTAAAAGAGTGGCTAGAATAGAGGTTGCGCGAGTAATTAGCTGCATAAATAGGAATCCGGCAAAGCCAAGCGGCATTATTCCTGCGATCGAGCATAGAAGATCGTCCGGAAAAAACGGCAATAAAAACATAAAAAACAGTATTATGTTCTCCCGACCATGCATCTTTTTTAGATAGTAGTCTACCAGCTCTTTGTCACCCGCAATCCAGTTCACAAACGGCCTTCCTATTACTTTTCCCAGCAAAAGCGCAACAATCGAGCCTAGAATCATAGCGATGTAAGAATAAAAGAAACTCGGCCAGAAACCAAACAGATAGTTTCCGGCTATAATAGTAACTGCGCCCGGAATTGGAATAAACGAAACCTGCAAAAAAGAAGCCAGCATAAAAATAATCGGAGCAACCGGCCCAAAGGAGGCCACATATTCTTGAAGCTTCTCTCTAGTAAGGTCAATTATGCCGAAATGTTTAAATAGAAAATACGCCCCGACTATAATCCCAGCAAGCACAATAACGCTTATTATTATTTTAATGACCGGCTTTTTCCAGTTTCCCTTCTTCTCCATTAGCCTTTACCGCCAGTAATGCCTTTGTCGTTCCCACTTTTTTAACTTGCTAATATAAATATAATCCTTTTGTTATTAAAAAACCATAAGAAAGACATTAAAAAGTATTTTGCGCTTAGAATTTAGGTAACTATTTTACATAATGATTTTGAAAAGAATGGTTATCATTGATATAATTTCAGTATGTATAACTTTATTGTAAACGAGCGTTCTGGAAAATACCGTGGTCAAAAAGCCATAAGAAAAATAACTGAATACTGCAACGATAATAAGATAGAATATCAGGTATACATAACAAACGCCGTAGGTCACGCTAAAAAACTAACTGAAGAGCTTTGCATGAAGGGAGAAACAGAAATAATAGCCGTCGGAGGTGACGGCACGTTTCACGAGGTTTTAAATGGCATCGTGGATTTTTCTTCTGTAACTGTTGGCTTTATTCCGGCAGGTCGAGGAAATGACTTTGCCCGCTCAGCTCACCTGTCTTTAGACCCTATTGAGGCATTTGAAGATATTACCAAAAACCAAATTAAGAAAATAGATTTTATTAAAGTCGGGGATGATCTTCGCTGTCTTAACGTAGCAGGCACCGGAATGGACGTAGACGTTCTTCAAGCGGTAATAGACAAAAAGAATGCAATATCCTATTACACTTCCCTAGTTTCGTGCATTTTAAGATATAAGCCCTATAGAGTAAAAATAACTCTTAACGGAGAAACATACGAAAAAGACTGTATTATGGTCGGCATATGCAATGGGGGCTATATAGGAGGCGGTATGCATATAGGCACTAATGCTGAGATTAATGACGCAAGACTGGATATCTGCATCGTAGAAAAACAAAAGCGAGGACTACTCGGCGTGCTGCCAAGCTTTGTTAAAGGAAAACACGAAAAGCTTCCCGAGTGCATCCATATTGACGCCGAACGCATTGAAGTAGATAGTTTCGGAAAACCTATTGAACTAGATGGAGAAATATACGATGGCCGCACCCTAACATGCGAAATAGTTAAAGGCGGCCTAAGAACTTATAAAACCGGATACGATTTAAGCAAAGAATTATTTGAAGGCATAGAATAATTTTTGCCACTACAATCAGTTGCATAATATTACTCCTGGTCGTATAATTTTGAAAAATGTAAAAACGGAGGGCCCGACATTGAGTTCATCTCAACAAGAAATTGCTTCTCCTCAGCCAGAGAGCGAAGGTAAAGAGCAAAAACAAGCAAAAAGTAAATACTTCACTACAAAAAGAATTGCTACCCTAGCGGTCATGGTGGCGCTTTCAATAGTAATTAAAATAATAGGAAATACTCTGACATTCACTCAGACGTTCAGAGTTTCTTTTATTTATATTCCATGGCTTCTTTCAGGTATTCTATTCGGTCCGATTGGAGGGTGTTTAGTAAGCGGTCTATCTGATCTTTTAGTAATACTGATGGGCATAGGCGGACAATTTATTCCATTAACATTTGTTTCGAACCTACTTTATCCCCTTTTCATCGGCCTTATATTCACTTTCGTTAAGGGCGGAAATGTATACGTAAAAATACTGCTCGGCATGCTTATGTCACTTATTATTTGTACGCTAGGCATTGGCTCATTAGCGCTTTATACTTTTTATAAATATAATGAGTCCTATGGTTTCTTTGAATATTTATTTGCATATCGTTTTATACAAATTGGAGTTTTAGCCATTAATGCAGTCATTTTGTGTCTATTGGTAAGACCTCTCGAGAATATTGGGATATTCCCGGAAAGCAAAGAAAAATTCATTTTCAATAAACAAATTGTGTTTTTAATAGGCGAAGCAGTTCTTCTGCTTTTATATATTTCAGGAATTGTTGCGCTTTATATAAATGAAGCTCAGGCCACGCTATATCTTCTTATTTCCTTATATTACGTATTATTAGCAGCTTTAGTAAGCCTAATCTTATGGAAAAACTTCTCTGCCTTAGCCAAAATAATTATCTGGCTAGGAGTGTTCGCCGTCATAACAGCACTTGGGGCTACTGCGAATTCACTTTCAAATCCGGATACATTATATATAACGATACTGCTCTCTTCAGCGAGTGGAATACTCGCGGCTAGCGCCATCGTTGTTTTGATTACTAAGAAATTAACTTCTTAAAGTTTGATTTAGTATTTAAACTTATAGCAAAAAAAGTGGTTGTTAAGAAATATTGGTTTCTTAACAACCTTTTAATAATAACTAATTATTTTTGCCTATCTCTAAATTAACCTAGTTCTTTTTTTACAAGTTCTAAGGCCGAGGCAATAGTATCATCCATATCAAAATATTTATACATTCCGAGCCTTCCACCGAAAACAACCTTGTTCTCTTTAGCAGCAAGCTCAGCATATTTATTATATAGAGCGTTGTTCTTTTCATTATTTACAGCATAATAAGGCTCATCTCCCTTTTTCCAAGTTGCAGGATACTCGCGCGTTATTATGGTCTTATCCGACTTAGCGCCTTCAAAGTGCTTATGCTCTATAATCCTAGTAAAAGGCACTTCGTACTCTGTGTAGTTTACTACGGCATTTCCCTGATAATTCTCTTCGTCTAAAACTTCGGTTTCAAAGCGCAAACTTCTATACTCTAGCTCTCCGAAGCAGTAGCCATAATACTGATCTATCATTCCGGTGAAAATAATTTTACTTGCTAAGCTGTCAAACTCATCTTTAGAGTCAAAATAGTCTGTATTTAAACGGACTTCCGTTCCTTCGAGCAGTTTATCGCAAATGGCTGTATATCCGCCGATTGGTATTCCCTGATAACGATCATTAAAATAATTGTTGTCGTAAATGAATCTAACCGGCAGCCTTTTTATTATAAAAGCGGGAAGCTCGGTAGCGCGCCTGCCCCACTGTTTTTCGGTATAGCCTTTAACAAGTTTTTCATAAATGTCTTTTCCAACGAGCTTTAGTGCCTGCTCTTCTAAGTTTTTAGGTTCATCGATGCCTGCTTCAGCTTTTTGCTTCTCTATTATCGCTTTGGCCTCAGCTGGCGTTCTTATGCCCCACATCTTTGAAAAAGTGTTCATATTAAATGGCAAATTGTAGAGCTCGTCTTTGTATCTTGCAACCGGACAGTTGATGTAACCATTAAACTCAGCAAACTGGTTCACATAATCCCAAACTTCTTTGTCTGATGTATGAAAAATATGCGCTCCGTACTTATGAACGTTGATTCCTTCCTGCTTCTCGGTATAAATGTTTCCTGCTGTATGGTTTCTTTTGTCAATAACTAAACATTTCTTACCTTTTTTAAGTGCTTCGTGCGCAAAAACAGAACCAAAAAGTCCCGCGCCAACTATAAGATAATCGTATTTTTTCATTTTGTGTCTCCCATTAAAGTCTATTAGAGATTATAACTGATTATTTCTTTTCGTGCAATATGCTTTTAGCGAAAGCTCTTTCAGTTTTTTTCTTTTGTTTAGATTCGGATTTAATATACAATCCCTTAATAGAGCATCTAACTCTTCTTTTATCTCGGCGCCTTGATAGCCTATAGAGATTAACTCTGACCCGGATATTTTTAGGTCAGTATAGCGAAGAGGCGCTTTCTCTTTAACAAGCTGCTCGTAAAAATCTATAAGCCGAATCTTTTTAGAAGGGTTAAAGCCGGTTGCCACCGCGTCAGCGCGCATTAACTCTTGTAGGTCATAAACAATAGCCGAATTCTTTGCGACAAAAAGCCGCATTTTTCCGCTACGCGTTTTTCCATCTCCGTCATACATATGAAGTCTAACGAGTTCAACTACCCTAGTCGCCTCTTTAAGCGGGAGATTAAACATATCCTTTCCGAGCAGTCTTTTTGTTATTTCTGCTCCTTCTTTATCGTGGCCATGGAATTTCCCGGTTTCTTTAAACACTTTTGCTTTGCCTATGTCATGTAAAAGCGCGGCAAGCCTAAGTCTTGGAGACGCCTCTTTAACCGTCATAAAAGTATGCATAAGCGCGTCGTACTTATGGTAAATGGGCTGAGCGAGCGAATCAAGGTCATTAAGCTCAGGGATAATAAACTTTAGAAGGTTCATTTCTTTTAATAGCATTAGCCCTCTAAAGTGTGCATCTTTTACGCCATACTTTAAATCCGCGTGCAAAATTTTATCTAATTCTTCGTATTTTCTATTCGGGGTAATATCTTCTAAGAGCGAGCAGCTTTCTTTAGCAATTTCAAAAGTCTCTTTGTCTATATCAAAGCCGGTTTCTGCTGCAATGCGGGCTAGACGCATAAGCCTCAGTCCGTCGCTGCCAAAAACTTTTCTAGCTTCATGTGCCCTAAGCCGTCTGTTTTTAACGTCTTCTACGCCGCCAAGCGGGTCAATAAGACGCGAATTAGCTACGTCGTAGTAAATGCTATTTGCTGTAAAGTCGCGCCGAAGCACATCCTCACTAATATCCGTAACAAACTCTACTTTAATCGGAGTATGCCCCCCGCCCGGTTGGTACTCTTCCCGCCTAAAAGCGGTATATTCCATTATAACGGAAGGGTCTTCTACGCTCTTTATTAAGCAAGTGCCCATTCGCTTATATACCGAGATTATTTTAAAGCCCTCTGGAAGATTACTTTCGTCAAGCAAAAAAGGCCCGCAGATATCTATATCTGATGGCGGCAATGATGCTAAAGCATTCCTAACGTATCCTCCCACAATATATATTGGGGCGCCTAGCGCCTTAGAAAGCTTTATTAATGGTTTAGGAACGTTTATTTCCATTTTTCACGAGATAATAATTAATTCCTTGGGTTAACCGGGCGAAGATATTCTTTATTGAAATTAGTCGAACTTAGATAATTATTTTCGGTCAAATAACTTTCAAAGCCATATTTAAGGGAAGCATTACGCCAAAGCGCTTCGTAGTTATATACCCTAACCGAGCGTATTTTTATAGTTTTACCATCGACAAGCGGCGTTTTAAAATTTTCATTTAACTCGCTAAGCTGGGCGTTTAAAATGGCTCCCATAACTTCTTCCACTTTATCTAAGTTCTCTCTAACGCGAAGCGGACGGGCAAATGGCTCAACAGAAAATGACTGCGTACCATAATAACCGGTATTTGAGTATGCTTTTATGCTCGGCGCATTATTAGAAGTTGAGCACGAAAACTGAAATTCTGTCGGCGATGCTTGGCTCGCGCTTGTGTTTGCCGTTAAAACATAGTTTGTGGTCGAATAGCTTAAGTTTCGGTTGTTATCCGGCTTAAGCTGGTATTTAAGCGCATTCCCCACTTCTATTTTATCAGGAGAGAAATCTCCGCGAAGTGTTTCTAGAAAAGTGTAATCGTCAGACCTATGTTTGTACGATAGGTTCGTATACCCTCCGAACTTGACCCAGTTAGATGAGTTGTCATAAATAATTACTCCGTCAAAATAACCTTTTGACGCTAGATATAGAAAGTTGGTTGATGAGACGGGGGCATCCTTAATTAAAATCTCGTACTCCAGTTTTTCTGTTTTGCTTCCAAGATCTATTTCAAAAACAGCCACAGGATTTTCGTAATTCCTATAGCCCGTATTAAGATAAACCGGAATGAATATTCCGACGCCAAGTGATATTATCGCAAAAAACAAAAGGATTCCAACGAAAATATTTCTCGATGAAACGTTTTTCTTTACTTTGACATTGCCGCTTCTAAGCTCTTTGCGCTCTTTAGCTGTCAATTCGGATTTTTTAAATTTCTTTTTTGCCATAAGTTAATTAATCACTCTTAGCCGGCCGAAAAAACCTTACCTTTATACCGGGCTAATAGACCGGTAGCATCTATTTCCACGGAAACCGCTCTAAGCATTTGTTTAGTAATTCCAGCCTTTTTATTATACTCAAAATTACCATATTTTCCATCGCCTAGAATCGGGCAGCCGATATGCGCGAGCTGAACTCTTAGCTGGTGAGTTCTTCCTGTAAATGGCCGAAGCTTAAGTTTTGTTAGCTCGCCGTCAAATGAAATTACTTCGTAATCTGTTTCAGCTAACGCGCCTTCGCTTCCTACCCTAATTGTATTACCCTCGCTTCGCACTAGCCTATCTATCATTTTGCCGCGCATTGATGGCATTTTTCCTATAACCGTCGCTTCGTAAGTTTTATGCACGCGCCTGCCTTTAAATGCTTTTTTAAGTTCTTCTAGTGCCTGCTCACTTCTAGCTAGAATAATGACTCCGGTTGTGTTGGTATCAAGCCTATGTGCCGGATAGACCTTGCCGAACTCTTTTTCTAATAACCTAGGAAGCGCTAGCGTGCTGTCAACGCCCGCCGGCTTATCTGCAACAATAATGAGCTCATCAGAATAAATAATGCTAACGCTAGCAGTTTTTTTGATTGCCTCGGGCACGAATGCTTCGATGCGGTCACCTTCTTTTAGCTCTACGTTGCATATCACTCTATTACCATTAAGCCTTACTTCTTTGCTTTTTATTAGAAGCCGAAGTTTGTTTTTGCCTAATTCGGATAGATGTGAAGACAAAGAAGAAAGCAGCGTTTCATTTTTATCTTGGATGTAGCTTATTTTCATGACTCTAAGTCTTGGTCGCTCACGCAAAGAGTTTTATTGCAATCATTGCAGTACGGGCAGGAGTTACATGCCCTATTTTTCTTTCTCAGCCGCCTTATAATAATTAGTGTTGCCGGGACAAGCACTACAAGCGCAATAACTATGCTAAGAGCCACCGCCGTTTGTGCTACAAACAGCACTCCAAGCCAGTAGAAAATCAAAGAAACGACGTAAGCCGTGCCTATCTGCAGGCCAATATTAGCCAGCATCCATTTTACGCCTGCTTCCTTTCTTATGGCAGTAATTGTCGCGATACAAGGAACGTAAAGAAGGGTAAATACAATAAATGCTAGAGCGGCCGGTGAGTTCGAACCGAATATAGCCGCAGCTCCGCCGAAGCTTTCCATTGAAGCAAGCACGACTTCTTTAGCGACAAGTCCGCTAAGAAGTGCTGTTACTGCCTGCCAGCCGGTCTCCCCACCGCCAAAGCCAAGAGGAATAAACAGCGGACTTATAGCGCCGGCTGCATATTCTAGAAAGCTCTTAATCTGACCAGGGTCATAGTCTCCGACATAGCCGAATACCAAGTTTCCGTCAACCTGGCCTATTCCAAAATCCGAGAGCATCCAAACAAAGACGTTGAGTGCAAAAACTATCGTTCCTACGCGTACTAAAAATGCCTTGGCGTTGTGCCATAGTAGCTGGAACACTCTAGTAGGCGTAGGCACTCTATACGGCGGCATTTCCATTATAAAGGAAAGGCTTCCGCTCTTTAATCCTTTAATCTTATTGAATATAGCGGCATAGGAAATCGCAATTAGCGCTCCGAGGAAATACATTCCAAGGATAATGAGTGCTTTAAAGTTCACTCCGCTTGAAAGCGCAAAATACGCTCCGCAAATAGCTGAATAAACCGGAAGACGCGCCGAGCAGGACATAAACGGCGTAAGAAGAATAGTCTTTTTTCGCATCATGTCATCTTCAAGCCCGCGCGCAGTAAGAACAGCCGTTGCGCTGCAACCAAAGCCCATAAGCATTGTAAAGACGCTTCTTCCGGATAGACCTATCTTTCTAAACAGTCCGTCCGTCATAAAAGCAACCCTGCTTATATATCCGCTGTCTTCAAGTAGCGCTAGAAATAAGAACAGTAGTACAATCTGCGGCAAAAATACTAGCACTCCGCCCACTCCGTCAATGACTCCGTCGCAGACAAGGCTAACCAGCCAGCTCCATATTCCGGCAGAAAGCATAGCGTCCTCTACCGATGCGTGAAGCAGATCGTCAAAGACATAAGATAAACCTTCTTGCATCCACCATCCCGGACTATAATCCGAAAAAGTGAAAAAGAAAATGAATAGCATTACGGCAAAGAACATAGGAAGAGCTAAGTATTTGTTTAAAAGCACTCTGTCAAGCCCGGAGTAGCCACGTTTTTCGAGGCGTTTTCTTCGCTGAATGTCATCATGGAGTTTTTTGTGGTAATCTTCGCTCTTACTAGACTCATCTTCCGTTTCATTTAGAGGCACGTCGTGAGCGGTATGCTCGTGCATTTCTTTATGCTCTAGTGAAACTGATGAAACGATTACTCCGTCCATTATTTTGTCTATATAGCTATATCTAGCAGCTGCAAGTCTATCCTGCCAGTTGCCTATCTCTTCGATTTTTTTCTTTTCTTCTTCGCCGAGACTCAGCTTTTCTAGGATAAATGAGTCGCGCTCTAGTATTTTAAGTGCAGCGAACCTGCTCTCTATCCCAGCTTTTTCTGCAAAAGGCTGAATAATCTTACTAATGTCTTCAACTGGAAGTTCGCTTAAATAAGGAAGGTCAAAAGTGCTTTTCACTCCCGAATCTATTATATCAATTATTACTGAAAGTAAAAGATGCACATCCGAGTGATAACGATCGTCAATCGGAATAACGGGCAGGCCTATTGCTTTTTCAAGTTTACGGTAATTAAGGACTTTTCCGTGCCGCTTAAGTTCATCCATCATCGTAATAGCAATGACAAGCGGAGTCCCTGCTTCCATCATCTGAAGAGTGAGATAAAGGTTACGCGAAAGATTGTTTACCTCGCATAGGTCTACTATGAGATTTTCGTTTTTGTCATAGATATAGTCCCTACTTATGCCTTCTTCCGGACTATATATAGTAAGCGAGTATAGCCCGGGCACATCAGTAACCAGGATTTTGTTATGTTCGAAAAGAATCTCTTTGCTCGAAGCTGAGACCGTAACGCCATGCCAGTTTCCGACATGTTCGAACGAATGCGTTATTTTATTATATATCGTGGTTTTTCCTACATTAGGGTTTCCAACCAGCGCTATTTTGTAATCATACTCATTCATACGGCCGTCACCTTAATTGTCTCGGCCGCGCTTTCACGGAGCGCTACCGAAAAACCACGCAAAGAAACTAGGATTGTTCCCCCAAATGGAGCAACCCCGGCTACAAACAGTTCGCTTCCGGGCGTAAATCCCATATCAACCAAACGGCGATGCTGATTATCCTCCCCGGTAACTTCTGTAATTCTATATAATTTATTCGGCTCTGCGGATATAAGAGGAATAACCTTTGCCATTATTTTCCGCCCTTGCCTTTTTCCTCAAGAGTAGCGACAAACTCCGTAAAACTCGTTGCATCCGTAAAATCTCTATATACAGAAGCAAAACGGATGTAAGCTACATTGTCCATCTCTTTAAGTTTATTCATTACCATTTCGCCAATTTCACTGGCGCTTATTTCCATTTTCATTGTGTTATATATTTGTTTCTCTATATCCGAAACCGCTTCATCTATTTTTTCGGCAGGAACGGGGCGTTTTTCGCAGGCTTTTATCATCCCGGCTTTAATCTTGTTTGAATTAAAAGGCTGACGGGCGCCATTGCTTTTTATAACAAGTATAGGGGTCATTTCAATAACTTCGTACGTAGTAAAACGGCGTCCGCATTTTGTGCATTCGCGTCTTCTTCTTATACTTGTTCCGTCATCATTCTGACGTGAGTCTATTACTTTATCCTCAAAGCAACCGCAAAAAGTACATCTCATAAACTAACTGCCCTCCGTTATTTCCCTCTGCTCAGTTAAAATATTACAACGATTTCACTATTTTAGTCAAGCGCGTTTATGCCTATCACGCGCTATAGCAATAGCAATAACAAATGCACCGCATACTATTACGGTCGCGCCAGACGCAGAAGCTGCTACTACAACCCAAATGGGGATTTCTTCGCTGATTACATCGTTCTTTTTAAATGTAATGCTAAAATCCATATCGCCTTTAAGCGTAAATACTACATAATCTCCGCTTATTTCGCTTTCGATTGGGTATTTCTCGCCTATTCTAGAGTAAGCCCTGACTAAAGCCTTGTCTGCATCCTTTTCCATCTGCCACCTAATAGTAACTTCATCTAAACTGACAGCATTTCCATTATATGAGACTGAAATCGTCCAGTCTCCTTCTCTTTGCCCGCTAATTAGGCTGGCAGTTGAACCCTTATCAAAGAGGCCTTCTACTAGAACTGTGGCTTCGCCTGCGCTTGTTTCAAGCGTTCTAACAACTTCAGAGTAGGAAGCATACACTGTCATGCCACTTGTTGCGACCGAAGGATCACACTTAAACTCGACAAAGTAATCTTCTGTAGAGCCCTCATAGATATATCTACCTGTTTTTTCGTTTAGCTCGCTTAATGTAGGATTAACAGATAAGTTTTCAAGTTCGCTATCGCTAAGACGCAAAACTATAGTCTCTTTAAAGCTTGCTTCATTTATCTTGCCGCTATTATCCAATAAATCTCCGAGAGCGCTGTCCCATTCTTTGAAGATTATAAGGTACGAAGGCTTTGAATAATCATCAGCCGCTTTAGCGTACTCAGCCGCCTTAGCCGCGAAGATGCTTTCAAACTCCTCATCATCGCCGTAGTCAGAAGAAACGTCACAAATTTCAAGAGAGCGAACTGAAGGAAGGCGCGGTTCGTTTTCTCCTGCAAGCCAGTAAGACGATGAAAAACCTTTCGGAAGTGAGGCCGGAAGCGTTCCTTCGCCCATAAACTCATCCACAGTGACTCTAAAAGCTGCATAGTCCACTTCGCTTCCAAAGCTTATCCCGCCTATTCCGCCGTAGCTACCAAGATAGAAATTGTATTTTACATAATCATCGAATTTTCCGGTCCCTGCGTTATATCTGGTTGAAGAGCCTGCAATGTCTCCAGCGCTTGTAGCTGAAGTGCCAGCGCTTAGCAAAACATTTGAGTAGCAACCGATTATATAACCACTCGCTTCTCCCGCGATTCCTCCGATATAATTATTTCCGGAAATAAATGAAGAAGCAGTACTGTAATAAACGGAGTTAACGCTTCCTGCTATTCCGCCTGCATAATTGCCGCCGCCAAGTCCGCTACATTTAACGCGCGCTTCGGACTGACAGGAATAAATCGATGCGCCCTGGCCCTGTCCTATTATTCCACCTGCATACGAGCCGGCATTTGCTTCGACATTGCCACTGCTAATGCAGTTTCTTATCTCGAAAGCATTAGAAGAAAATCCAACAATTCCACCTGCATATGACTTAGATGTCACGTTTCCGTCAAAAACGCAAT
>JAGCYK010000039.1 GCA_017960845.1 Clostridia bacterium
TGAAAATGAAGATGAAAATGTCCGCAGATTAATGCTATATCTTGCCACTTTTTGTAAAAATAAAACCCAACTACTTAGAATATTTAAAACTTCGGGACAATTTGATAACAAAAGGGCTACAGATATTTATGATAGAATAGCTGAAGAACAAATTAGATATACAATAAATAAGAGTTGTGAAAATAAAACAAAACAAGATGTCACAGCCAATACTTTACAAAAGAGTTTCGACAAATCCAAATAACCATATACTTGTACTATTGTAGTAAATAAGAAAGAATATGTATCCTTAATTTTAAAATGGTGGAAAAGTTTTGCGTGCAGAACTATTCCACCTATTCTTATATTTTACTATGAATTAGACTTCGAAAAACAAAAAAAGCTTTTTGCTTATTTTCTTAAATCCGGGAAATCTAAAGGCTGGCCGGCAAGAATATGAACATGAAGATGGAAAACTGTCTGCCCTGCATCATCCCCCTGGTTTATAACCAGTCTATATCCGCCATTAAGACCAAGGAGTCCACTTAGTTCAGGAATCTTTCTAATGCATTTTTGGAAAACCATTCCGTCCTCGTCAGTCATATCCGCAATAAGCTTATAGTGCTTTTTCGGGATCATAAGATAATGCTTTTCAGCTTTAGGATCTATATCCTTTATAATAATCATGTTCTCATCTTCATACATTTTAGAAGAAGGGATTTCTCCTGCTATTATTTTGCAAAATACACACATAGTCATTTTACTCCTTTTCTATACAATTTTGTTGGGGTTACGCTTAATAGCTCTCCGCTATGAGCGCTAGTCGAATAAACTCTAACGTAATTCGATGAATACCCTTCGGCAATACCATCATATTCTTCTTCAAAAAATACTTCAAGAGTTTTTCCGAGTTGTTTCTTTAGAAAATCATTAACCAGCTTTTTCTTTATTTCTGCTAGCCTAGCAGCACGCATTCTTCTCTCGCTCATTTCTATCTGCGGCATTCTGGCAGCTCTTGTGCCCGGACGCTCACTATACGGGAAAATATGTATATCCGAAAAAGCCATGCTTTTAGCAAAGTCACAAGTAGTCAAGAAATCTTCTTCAGTTTCGGTCGGAAAACCTGTAATTATATCAGTAGTAATTCCGGCATTAGGAAAGTGCTTTCTTATTAAATCCACTTTTTCAGCATAAATTTTCGTGGTATAGTGCCTATTCATTGCTTTTAAAACATTATCGCATCCACTTTGTAAAGACAAATGAAAATGATCGCAAAAGCCGCTATTCTTAAGTGTTTCTAATAACTCGTCATCTATTACGTTGCATTCTAAAGAGCTTAGTCTTTTTCTTATAGGATAATCTCCAAGCTTTGAACATAGTTCTTTTAGACTGCTGCCGATATCCTTTCCATAAGAAGAAACATTAATTCCAGTCAGTACGATTTCCTTTGTTTTGCCTACTGATGCTTCTATCTCTTTTAGTATTTCGTCCTGACTGCGAGATCTTTCGCGGCCTCGAACAAAAGGAATTATGCAGTAAGAACAAAAATTATTGCAACCATCCTGTATTTTTACAAAAATCCTAGAAGATACGTTGTCAGGAATGGCAAGCTCTTCGTATTCACAGCTAATCTCTGAAACAGTGCTTTGCTTTTCCTTGGTGCTGCCACTAAGCACTGCGCTTATTACTTCTCTTTTTTTCCCGCTTCCACTCACAAAAACTACATTTTCCATCTCAAGATATCTTGAAGGATTGTTCTGCGAAGAGCAACCACATACATAAATTGGGGCTAATGGGTTTTGTTTTCGTATTTTGCCTATGTATTGGCGGCACTTTCTATCCGCTTCTACCGTAACTGCGCATGTGTTTAGAACATACGCATCCGCACTTATTAACTGCTCTGTTACATCAATGCCACTATTAGACAGCTCTTTCATTATAGAGCGACTTTCAACCTCATTTACTTTGCAACCAAGTGTTAAAACAGAAACTAGCATTTACCAGTCGCACTCCCTACTGAAAATAACAGCCGCTGCCGCAATTGACGCTGTTTCTGCTCTAAGAATTCTATTTCCAAGTGAAACGGGTTTTACTCCGCTAGATATAATCATCTCGTATTCTTCGTCGCTGAATCCGCCTTCAGGGCCAATAACGAGAGCTACCTTGCTCTCTTTTCCTGATAGAAGTTCTGATAGTGTTGACTGGGATTTTGATATTTTTTCATAAGCAAAAACAACTTTGTCGAACTGATCAAAATCTTTTACTATGCTACCTACTTGCTTAATATCACTAATAGTTGGCACAACGGCCCTGCCACACTGCTTGCAAGCTTCTACTGCGGACCGAACTAATCGGTCTGTTTTATCTGGTCTAGATACACAATACTTACTAATGAAAGGAACAATATGCTTAACGCCGAGCTCGGTTAATTTCTGAACAACGAGTTCGGACTTATCTCCTTTAAGAAGAGCAAAGTACACGGTTAAGTCTAGTCTAGGCTCGCTTTTATTATCTTCGCTCTCAATGAATTTTAAAGAA
>JAGCYK010000040.1 GCA_017960845.1 Clostridia bacterium
AACGAGTATTTTTTAATTTTCTAAAATATTCTTCTTTTATATTTGCTATTGTTAAACTCCAGTAATTAATATTAGGAATATCTAAAGTTGAATTCTTGGTTTTATTTCCAGATAAAATCATATGACTTAATAATGAATTTCCTATTAATTTTCCTTTTATCACTACCTATGTGCTAAGGCGACTCCACTCACCGCTTTTGTTCTTTTTCTAAGTGGCCCGCTTCCTTCTTCGTCCCAGCATAGTGAAGACGCAGCGAGTAGCGCTCCGTAAAAAATTTGCATATTTAAATACCATATGGTGTTATCTGTTAAAGAAAGAAGGATAATGAGAACTGGTATTAAAACCGAAAGAAGTTTATTCGCTGTAACAGATTTAGCAAAATATCGCATATAGTCAAATAGGTGCGCTGCAAAGCATAATAGCCCAATTAGCCCCATTCCGCCGAATAGCTCAACAATTATATCATGGTACATCGCGCTATAGAAATTCTTTCCCGGGATGCTTCCTTTAGCAAAGCCGACCCCAGCAACCGGATTGGTCTTAAAGTCATTATACCCCATCTTATATAACTCAAGTCTTCCACCGAGCTCCTTGCCCCTAGCGAATCTAAAGAATCCATATAGCCACTCTCCTGCCTCTTCTAAGCCCCCGGCAGATATAACCAGCCATAAAATACCAATACTAATGAGAAGCAAATATATAAGGATGAATAGAAACGCTACGCCTGCTTTTTTCTTTGAAAAGAGCTCAGCAAATAGATAAGCCGCCCAGATAAACGCGCAGGATACAATCGCGCCTCTACATTTAGTTATAACAATAAAGATAAAGAAAATAAGCGTAGCGCTGTGGCATAGAATAGTCTTAAAAAGCGAGCTTTCCTTATGCGCTAAAATGAGCCCTGCCATCATGCAAACAGCTAGCTCCATTCCAATTAAAATGTACTGCCCCCAGCCTAGCGCTCCTATACTTTTATTTACATAAGCAACTAGCCCGTTATCGTAATAGATAAAAGCGTCCCGGCCTAAAGAGATTAGAAGAAGTGTAACCTGAATGCATATAGCTACGCCTAGAAAGACTAAGTTAACGTAAATATATCTATCAGCCTCTATAAACTTTGTTTTTAAACCACTTCTAATGTCATAGTCATCGCTCTTTATAATTATATATGACAAAAAGAAAAAGAATAAAAATCCTGTGGCGATTAATAATCCTATCCAGATATTAGTTATTGACCAGCTATCTGACCCTGCTCCGTTAACTAGAGCGGCTATAGACAAAATAATAAGGCCAAACGTAAATGACTTTAAAATTCCACTGCTCTTTCTTCCTGGCTCAGTTTCGAGTTTAGCAAAAGCTTTTTTAAAAGCCCCGCTTAAAATTAGGCGAAGAACAATAGCGTTAACTAAAACTACTCCGACAACTATCATGTTAACTAGCCCGGCTGTAGTAAACGAGCCTATAACGTTATTTTGTGAAATATCCCATACGTCTATTATAACGTCTCTACCCATAGCGCAGTAGATTTGAAGCATAGGAACGAATATAACCCTATTGAGCCGGGAAAAGATAAGTGAAAAAATAACAAGAGTGGCCATTACCCAAAATAGCGGGATATAGACAAAGTCTTTAGACGAACCAGATATAGCTACAAGTAGCGCAAAAAACGCAGGATACCAAATGGTTTCCTGCCAGGACGAAATCGCCCTTATTAATTTGCTTTTTTCCTTTATGCTCTCCACCGGGTTTGCCATAATTAATAAAACTTCTTTAAGCCTTCCCTTTTTGCTATGCCTACTTTTTAAACGATCTAACTGCCTTTTTCGCCTTCTTCCTCTTTAACTTTTTCCGCGTTATAGCTATTTATATAACTGCCTAGTCCCCAAACAAGGTTAATTAGAATGGGAAGCAAAATAGCCGCAGCAAAAGAAATGCCAATAATAGTTAGAAGGTTTAATTTATCCGACTTAAAGACAATATCGTTCTGTTTAAAATATACTACACAATTCGATGAGTGTACAGTTTTTTCGATGTCCGAATAGATTCCGGTGAAAATTTCAAGCTTTTCTTTGCTGCGCATAAGTCTTCTGTCAAAGTCCTCAGCGCTGTCTAAATACGTTTCGTCGTGCGTTATCTCCTCTAGATTCGCTATCATTATGTCCGTAAGGAATAATTCTTCTTTAACGTCTTCAATCTCCCCGGCTAGGCGAACTATTTCTTCATTATAAGCGGCGAGCTCTGTTGTTTGAAGGCTTGTCCCTACAGCTTTATCCACTAAAGAGTCTCTAAGCGCAATTATGCTGTCTAGTTTTGCTTGAAGCACTAACAGCTCTCTAGAAAGCCGCTCTTTTTTATTCTCTACTACTATCCTATATTCGTCAATTCCGCTCTCGTCTATATAGCCGCATAGAGCAAGCTCGCTTTCAAGGCTATAAAGCGAGTTGCTTTTAAAAAACGAGCTCATTTGAAGTTGAGCGTCGCTAACCTTAAAGCCGTCAAGATAATACTCTTCTCCCTCTCCGCCGTAGTAGCCGCTATCTAGATAAACGTCCCCAAAAGAAGAGATCAGCTCATTATATTTCTTTTCAAGCAGCGAAAGCTGACTAATTAGATGAGAAACTTTATCTTCGTAATTGGTGTCCTCATCGAATAATCTTAAATACATATCGTATCTAGCGCGTGAGATTAGCTCTAAAGTTATTTCAATAGGTTCGCTTGCTATTGCTTCAGCTAGGGCTGCAGCCTGCTCTTTAGTAAACATAGAGTGGTCTAAAACAATGCTAAATTCGTCTTCTATCTGGTTAGGCGCCGCTTCTCCTTCTTCTAAAACGGGCACAATTTTTTCAAAACTCTTTACCCCTCCCGCATAGTAAATGTCTGAAGCGCTAAGCGAGCTAAGCGCTTCATTAGAAGAGATATATTTACTAAGCTTACTAGACGTTAGAAGATCTCTAACGTCAAACCTCGACCCATCGATATATGTATCGCTCGTTAGCCCGGCTACTTTGTAAGTAAAACGGCTCTCGTAGTCGCCGGTGAGACTTACGTAAGCCATTAAAGCGCCAAAGGTGGTTAGTAGGGTGATAAGCCCAACTATAACAAACATTTTGATGTGGCCAAATAAAAGTCTTAAAACCTGCCCGAGGCGAATGCCTCCCTCATTTATCATTACTTCTTCCATATTCATTGCTTAAAAGTCTCCCTTTTCAACTTTTCCCTTTTTTTTTAACTTAGC
>JAGCYK010000041.1 GCA_017960845.1 Clostridia bacterium
AGCCCTCTTTTTCTGCAAAATATGCAATCTTTTTAGCGGACCGGCTAAGCTGCTGCTCAGAATAATAAGTGTACTGAATCTTTTTTATAAAGCTGTCTACTCCTAAAGCGGATGAATACTTCGCAGTTCCGCCTGTCGGAAGAGTGTGATTAGGCCCAGCAAAATAGTCTCCTACTGCTTCGGGGCAATACCTTCCCATAAATACCGATCCCGCATTTTTAACGAGTGGAAGATAATCAAAGGGGTTATCTAGAACAAGTTCTAAGTGCTCGGGAGCAATTTCGTTTGAAATGCTTATTGCCTCTTTAATGCTTTTAGCAATGATTATTTTGCCATTATTATCGATTGAAACGCGTGCGATTTCTTCTCTTGGAAGCTGTTTTAATTGAATTTCAATCTGCTCGCTTACTGCGCTAGCTAAAGCGGGCGAATCTGTAATCAAAACAGCGCTTGCGTTTCTATCGTGCTCAGCCTGAGAGAGCATATCTGCTGCTAGCGCCACCGGGTCGCTTAACGCGTCTGCTACAACGAGTATCTCGCTAGGTCCGGCTATCATATCAATCGAGACAGCGCCGTAAACCTGCTTTTTCGCTTCAGCTACGTATGCGTTTCCGGGCCCTGCTATAACGTCGACTTTAGGAATGCTTTCAGTTCCATAAGCTAGCGCGGCTATTGCCTGCGCCCCGCCTACTTTATATATCTCATCAATTCCGGCTACAGATGCCGCTGCTAGAATATATGGACTAACTTTGCCGCTTTTTAAGGGAGGCGTAACCATTACCACTTTTTCGCATCCTGCTATTTTAGCCGGGATAGAATCCATTAATACCGTCGAAGGATATGCTGCGGTTCCACCCGGAACGTATATTCCAGCACGCTCAACCGGAACAATCTTTTGCCCGATTACTGTGCCGTTTTTCTTACGAATCTCATACCCTTTTCTGATTTGTTTAACGTGGTAAGCGCGAATGTTTGATGCGGCTTCTTCCATTATTTTTATGAATTTGGCTCCGGCCTTTTTTCTAGCTTCTAGGATTTCCTCTTCGCTTACTCTAAAAGAGTTAAGGCTGACCTTATCAAACTTAAGCGTATATTCTTTAAGGGCGCTATCTCCGTTGTTTTTAACTGCCGAAATTATTTCAGCTACAGGAGCGGATACGTCAGGCGCATTTGACATGCGTGCGAATATTTCGCTTTTATTCACTTTTTCTGCATCAATTATCTTTATCATGACATATCTCCTATTTGAGCGGACAGGCTTGACACAAGCGACTTGATGCTTTCGGATTTAAACTTAAATCCCGCTTTATTTGCTATAAGCCTGGCTGAAATTGGCATTATTGTCTCTAAAACTTCGAGATTATTCTCTTTTAAGGTCGTTCCGGTTTCTACGATATCGACTATAACGTCGGATAAGCCTAAGATGGGCGCAAGCTCTATCGAGCCGTTTAGATGAATTATATCTATATCTTTTCCTATTGAGTCGTAGTACTCTCTAGCTATAGAAGAAAACTTCGTTGCGACTCTAAGCGTTCTGTCGTCATTGTACTCGTACCCTTTAAGGGCAGCTACAACCATTCTGCACTTGCCGGTTTTAAGATCTAAAAGCTCATAAACATCCGGCTTATATTCGCATATAATGTCTTTTCCTGCTACTCCTATATCGGCAGCGCCTCTTTCAACGTAGATTGCTACGTCCGACGGCTTAACCCAAAAGTACCTTATTCCGAAAGTCTCGCTCTCAAAAATGAGTTTGCGGCTGTTTTCAAGAATCTCCGGGCAGCCATAACCTGCCTTTTCAAACATTCTATATACTTTTTCTCCGAGTCTTCCTTTAGGAAGCGCTATATTAATCATCTTAAAACTCCTAACCTTTATTTAGTAATGCGGACTATCTTCTTTGCCTGCATATTAGACAAGCTTTCTAGTGAAACCGTCTTAACGCTGAGCCCCTCAGCGATGTATTTTTGAACTTCTTTCATTATGCTTTCGCTAGACGAGCCTTCTTCGTATGCGATGATTACATCCACATCGCTCTTTTTCACTCCCGTCTTTGCCATATTCAGTTTGTCTAGGTATACTGCAAAACCTATTGCGTTGCTCTTTTTCTTCATTCTTTTTAGCAGTGCGTCGTATTGCCCGCCAGATAGAACGAACTCAGGCGCACCTTCGACAAAACCGCGAAATACAATGCCGTTATAGTATCTGGTGTCTCCCGTTACAGAGAAATCTATACGAATGTTCGACTCAAGTCCGTAGCCGCTGAAAATAGAAATTGCATTTTTTATTTGTTTTGCTTCGCTTTCTAGCCCTGCTTTTTCAGCGAGCTCTGTTACGCTCTCGATTACTTCCACTCCGCCGCTTATGGAAAGGAATTCCTTTAAGAACTCGGCTTCCGCTCCTTTAATTCCATAATTAGCTAGGATCTCGTTAATCCCATGAATGTTTTTATTGGTAACGCACTCCATTATCTTTCTTTTGATCTCTGAAGTAGGCGCGATTTTATTTACAAGCGAGTTTATTATGTCTAAGTTGCCTATTTCTAGAATCCAGTTGTCAGTTATGGCTTTTAAGCTTTCTGCAGCAAGGAACAAAACCTCGCTAACGCAGTATGAATCCACTTTTCCTATGCATTCCAGCCCAACTTGCATAATCTCTCTAAATTCCTGCGAGCCTTTATCTACGCGGTAAACATTTTCGTTATAGAAAAGCTTTTCGGTGCCCTGAGGCCTTGTTGCTGTATTTTTAATAATAGACAGTGTTACGTCGGGCTTAAGGGCAAGTAATTTTCCGCTTCTAT
>JAGCYK010000042.1 GCA_017960845.1 Clostridia bacterium
AGCTGCGCCCTCTTCAGGGTTTGTTGAAGATCCAATCTCATCAAGTAGAATTAGACTTTCGTTAGTAAAAGAAGTCGTTATTGCTATTAAATTATTTATATGCGATGAGAAAGTGGAAAGATTTTCTGAGATATTCTGCGCGTCTCCTATATCGCAAAAGATCTCGTCGAATATAGCCATCTTGCTGCCGCACTTGCAAGGCACTAGTAGACCTGAAGAAAGCATTAACGAAAAGAGCCCAACAGTTTTAATAGAAACTGTTTTTCCGCCAGTGTTCGGCCCGGATATTAATAAAATTGGCTTATCGTCAGTTAAAGAAATATCAATCGGAACAACAGTGTCCCTACTTAGAAGCGGATGGCGGGCGCTTAATAGATTAATCTCGCCGGCAAAAGACAGCTCCGGCTTAATTCCGTCGATTTCAATTGAATACCTGGCTTTAGCAAAAATGCTATCTAAAAAAGCCAAACTATCCTGGCTAAAAGCAAGGCGCTCGCTTATTAAAGACACAGCTTCAGTTAATATGCTTAAAATCCTTTCAATTTCGATTGATTCGTCAGTTCTAAGCTTAATTATCTCATTATTCATTTCTACGACTTCAAACGGCTCTATAAACGCCGTTGAGCCTGTTCCCGACAAATCATGAAGGAGACCTTTAACTTCGCTTCTACACTCATTTTTAACCGGAAGAACGTACCGTCCGCTTCGAACTGTGTATAGATTATCCTGAAGATATTTAGAATACTGATTGCTTTTAGTATACGAATTTAATTTGTTAACTAACCTAGCCTGTGCATTCTTAAGTTTAATGCGGATGTCTTTTAGTTTATCTGAAGCATTATCCGACATCTCGCTTTCTGAAATTATTTTATAATTAATATCCTTTTCTAGCTCAGCGTCATAAAAAATTCTTAAAGCTATATCTGATAGCTCGTCGCAAGTAAAATCCGAAAAAGAAAAAGAATTCGAGGCAATACGCGCTGAGCGCAGAAGCTGAGAGACATTAAGAAGCTCGCTAAAAGTAAGAGTAGCTCCGGCATTAGCCTTATTTAAAATCTCGCTAATGTCGGGAAAAGATTCTACTCCCCTATGGCGTTTTAGATCTATGAGTTTAACAGCCTGCTCGGTTAACAATAAGTTTGCTTTGGCCGGAGCGAGCGAGTTAAAAATCTCAGAAGAAAGAACTTTTTCTTTTCCGAGTTTAGATGAAGCGTGAGCTGAAGCTTTCTCTAGAATAATATTCAGTTCGAGTTTTTCTATATTTAAACTCATTTTACTCCTTTTAAAAACCTTCCGCGGGTTTCAGTGCTAGCGTCAAAACTATTGTCAAACGGCGATTTAAGTACGGCTAAAGCCTTATCTTTATCTACATTCCTAGCGTCTACTATGAGCCTAGTATGCCTAGCCGGGTCAATAACCGGCGACAGGTTTAGCACTTTAGAATTTAATACTTCCCAGTAGCAATAATAAGTGCGGTGTCTTCTTAGTTCGAAGTTATTAGACGCGCTATCGGTTAAAGTAAAGCCGCGAGGCTGAGAGCAACTAGAGCAGCTAAGGCCGAGTTGGCGGCGCGGGCAATGCGTTAAATTCATTAAAACGGCCCGGCCAAATATAATCATTGGGTTATTATCATCATTTTCTGCTGATTCGATAGAGATTATTTTCTTTAAGCCTAAATTATTATTTAGAAGATTCAATTGCGCGCCGCAGAGAATCTTTTTGCCTTTGCATAGCTCAAATGCATAAATATTATTAGCTACATACGCACTGAAATAATCTTTTTCTACAATGTTAGATAAAATAGCTGTGTCTTTACCTCTAGACTCTACCGTTAGGTCTAGTAAAATCTCTTTGCCTCTAACCATAGAAACAAAATTTTCAGCAACGCTTAAAGAATAGCAAAGCGGAGAGAAAATAACAATATCTGCTTCGTTAATTATTTCATCACAAGTTTCTTCATTGACAATAGCGCAGCGCTTTTTTTCAGGAAAATCATAGAAGGAAAGTTTGCTGAAATATTCTGAAATCTTGTCACTCACTTCCTCTTCCTCCCGATTTCTTTACTTTTTCTTCGATTTCTTCGCTTAAATCTTTACTTTTTGTTAAATAAATTAAAGCTCCAGTAACGTTGCAAATTCTATCCATCTTAATCTTATTGGGCAAAATAACGAATCCACCGCAAAGCTCTCTTCCATCTTTAATAAGCTTTACTCCGTCTCCTGAGCGCACATTAAATGAAGAAGAGAGCGAAAAGAATGCTAAATCCTTCCTATATGAAACCACTCTCCCAATTTTTAGCCCTATATTGCTTTGAATCTCATCGTAGATTAAGTCAGGCTGCGAAGAGTTTAGATATGCACTTGAGTAGTCTCCTCTATTAAAAACTACTTTAAGTTTATCTAAATCACTTGCGTTTAATACCCCTTTAAGCGCTTTAGCGTAAGTCTGGGCAGTAATACCTGCATATTCTTTGCTACGCAGTCTTCCTTCTATCTTACCTGAAAGAATTCCAAGACTTTTAACTTTTTTTAAATCTTTAACAAGGCAAATGTCTTTAGTAGAAAGCATATATCCTTTTTTAGTTTTGCCTTCTCCGCTTAAAGTGTATTTTTTTCTGCAAAGCTGCAAGCACTTGCCTCTATTACCACTGTAGCCAGAAACAAGCGAAGAAAAATAGCAATTTCCAGAGAAGCTTACGCAGTGTGCTCCGTGAATAAAGAACTCTTTTTCTACTTTGTTAGTTTTATTCATCTCTTCGATGTCTTCACTTAAAGTCTCTCTTGATAGAACTACTCTTTTAAAGCCCATTTTTTCAGCAGCTTTTATTCCGGGCGCGTTATGAACGCCGAGCTGAGTCGAGGCGTGATAACTAAAGTCTGGCCTAACATTTTGAAGCGCTTTTAAAAGTCCTAAGTCTTGTAAGATTATCCCGTCAATTCCTTCGTCAATAGCGTTCACTGCTAGCTTTAAGGCTTTATTAATCTCATCATCTTTTAAAAGCGTATTCATCGTTAGATAAACTTTAACGTTTCTTTCATGACAATAGATAAGAGCAAGGCGAAGCTCTTCTAGTGAAAAGTTTTTCGCCTTGCTACGTGCATTATAATCGCCGAGCCCGAGATAAACTGCATTAGCCCCACAGACTACGGCTGCTTTTAAAGAATCAAAGTCCCCTGCCGGGGAAAGCAATTCAAAATTATTGTCTGATCTTTGCGCCATAATTCTTTTTGAGGGCATTAAGCGCCTTATCCATCATTTCATTGATTTCCGTGTCTGAAAGTGTCTTTTCTACCGAGCGGAATTTCAGCTCGAAAGCTAGGCTCTTTGACCCTTCTTCAATCTGTTTGCCTTTATATACATCAAATAGAGTAGCGTCTTCAAGGCTATCGCTGCAAACACTTTTTAAAAGAGAGATAACGTCACCTACTTTAACGCTGTCATTTACAATAACGGCAATGTCTCTAGTAACTCTAGGGAATTTAGATATTGGCTTAAACTTAATCTCTTCGCTCTTTAGTGATAAAAGATACGTAATATCGATTTCTCCATAGTAGCAATCTTTGTTTAAGTTATAACTTTCAGCAACTACCGGATGAACTTCGCCGTAACTTGCAATCACGTCCTTACTGATGACGGCATCTGCGCTTTTTCCTGAGTGAAGGAAAGGCTGCTCGGAGTAATTAACGTTCGGTTCGATTCTAAAATATGCAAAAACAGTGTCAACAATCTTTTTAAGCGAGTAGTAATCCTCGTCTTTTCCGGTTAGACCGATGCTTAGAACATATCTTTCTTCCGGGAGAGCATCCGTTTGGCCGGGAATATATATTCTTCCAAGCTCGAAAAGTCTAAACTCTTCGTTGCCACGAGCTAGGTTTAGCGCCATAGTAGACAGCATCGAGTGAGACATGAGCGTCCTCATAACAGCAGTATCTTCATTTAAGGGATTGCAAAGCTTAAGCGCGTTTCTTCTCTTGTCTGTTTTCTTTAGCTTTAAAAGGTTAAAAGCGTTTTCGTTTATAAAGGAGTAGTTAAGACACTCATATGCCCCAAAGCCGGTGAGAATATTCTTAATGTCTCTCATCTTCTTTTCGTTATCGTCGTAACCGCCCTTAGTAAAGGAAGCTGTCGGGAAGAACGTAGATTTTAGGTTATCATAGCCGGTATAGCGAACTACTTCTTCACTTAAATCTGCAAAATCTTCTACATCCTCTCTAAACATCGGAACGGTAACGCTAAGCTCGGAGCTAGAAGCCGGTGACTCAACATTAAACTGAAGAT
>JAGCYK010000043.1 GCA_017960845.1 Clostridia bacterium
AGATACCGAACTTAGAATGAAAGAATGGGCGAAAAACAGAAAGAGATAACTTAGCTAGCATTTTTTGAATTAGTTACAGCCGGGAGCGCTTTGCTTCCGGCTTTTTAAGGTGTAGTTTGTTTTTAGGCTTGGTATTGACTGCTAACCATTTAGGGCATATAATTGCATTAAAAGAGGGCTAGAGAATGAATAGTAGAAAGTACATTTTAGCGTTAGATGAAGGCACTACCAGTTGCAGGGCAGTGCTATTTGATGCGGAAACTTTTGACTCAGTAGCTTTTGAACAGAAAAAGCTTACCATGATTTATCCTACCGGAGGCTGGGTTGAGCAAAATGCAGAAGAGATCTTTGATAGGCAAATAGAATGCGCTGAAAAACTAATAAATGGACTAAGCGAAGGCGACGAAATAGTTGCGATTGGTATAACCAACCAGCGCGAGTCGGTTCTAATCTGGGATAAAGATACGGGAAAGCCGCTCGGGCCTTGCATTAACTGGCAGTGCAGAAGAACTGCGCCTACCTGCGAAGAGCTTAAGAAAAAGGGGCTAGAGAAAACAATAAAAGAAAAGACCGGGCTGGTAATCGATGCATATTTTTCTGCAACAAAGCTAAAGTGGCTTTTAGACAATACTCCCGGGGCTAGAGGCATGGCAAGGAGAGGAAGAATTCTTGCCGGAACCATAGACAGCTACCTTATATACAGACTAACTGAAGGTAAAAAGCACGTTACGGATATAACTAACGCTTCAAGAACAATGCTTTGCGATATAACCACTAAGCAGTGGGATGAAGAACTGCTTAAACTTTTTGACATCCCTAAAATGCTTCTTCCATCCATTGTTGAATGTGCAGGTGACTTCGGGGAGTGCAATATTGCAGGGCGCAGCATAAAGATCTGCGGCTGCGCCGGCGACCAGCAGGCCTCATTATTCGGGCAGGCTTGCCTAGATAAGGGCGATATGAAGTGCACATATGGAACTGGCGCGTTCGTTCTAGCTAATATAGGGAAAAGCCCTGTAATTAGCGACACTCCTCTTATTACTACGGTAGCTTACTCGGTAGGCGGAAGAGCGAGATATGCTCTTGAAGGCAGCGTCTTTAACGCAGGAGCCGTTGTGGACTGGCTAGTTGATATAGGCCTTCTTAGCAGCGCAAAAGAAAGTGAAGAAGTTATGGCTAAAGCAAGAGCTGACGCGGATGTATTTTTCATTCCGGCTTTTTCCGGACTCGGCGCGCCTTACTGGGATATGAATTGCAGGGCGGCCTTTTTAGGGCTGACTAGAGGAAGCGGGAAGTCTGAAATCGTTAAAGCGGCAGTCGAATCGATTGCGTTTAGAGTATCTGAGATATGCGAGCTTGTAGAAAAGACTATAGGGCAGAAAATACAGGTTCTTCATGCTGACGGAGGCGCGGCAGCGAACTCGCTCCTTCTTCAATTCCAAGCTGATTTAACAGGCGCGATTATATATAGAAGCGTAGAAAAGGAGAGCACGGCACTTGGTGCGGCGTATTTAGCGGCAATAGGCGCAGGAATCTTTACCAGCGAATGGGAAATAGCTGAAAGGCATAAAAATGCCGGAGAATTTATTCCGTCAAAAGCGGATAATATAATAAGTGAATGCAAGAAAAAATGGGCGAAAGCGGTTGCGGCTGCTAGATGCGGCGCCCTTAACGAATGATTGGGAAGTGGGGGTAATTGAAAATGAAAAGAGAAACATTTAATGCTACCGATGGAAAAGTAATTAGCATTGCGGTCTGGGAAACTGAAAATCCTAAAGCTGTCGTCCAGATTTCACATGGCATGAGCGAGCACATAGAACGCTACGATGATTTTGCCGGTTATTTAAGTGAGAAAGGTTTTATCGTTATAGGAGACGACCATAGAGGTCATGGAAAAACGGATGAAAACGCTCTTGGACTAGCTGAAGAGGGGAAGGACCTATTCGCAAGTACAGTAAGCGATATGGCAGAGCTGACAGATTTAGCAAAAGAAAGGTACAATCTCCCGGTGCTTCTTTTAGGACACAGCTACGGCTCATTTTTGGCGCAGGAGTATCTTCAAAAGCATTCAGATAAAATCATAGGCTGCGTTTTATCAGGAAGTGCGTTATATTCAGGATTTGTCTCAGGATTCGGAAAATTTGTGGCAAATAGGAAATTCAAAAAGCATGCAAATGAGCCCGGACAGTTTTTTGCTAACATAACATTTAAAAGCTATGACAAACACTTCGGAGGAACGCTTAATGAGTGGCTTTCTAGAAATTCAGAAAGCAATGAAAAATATAATGCCGATCCGTTTTGCGGTTTTACCTGTTCTAACGGCTTCTATAACTACTTTTTTGAGCATTTGAACGCTCTTGCTAAAGGTTCGTTTGACTCAGTTAAAAAAGAACTGCCTATTTTAGTTGCTTATGGCTCTCTTGATTATGTCGGAGATAGAGGCAAACTTATAAAGCCTTTAATGAAAAAACTTGAAAAGAGCGGACTTAAGCCGGTTGAGAAGG
>JAGCYK010000044.1 GCA_017960845.1 Clostridia bacterium
TAGCCGCACTAATAACAATACTTGGTTATTCAATCAACAATACGATTATTATATTCGATAAAGTACGTGAAAACTCTAGAGACATGATAGGTGCTCTTCCGAGTGAAATAGCAAATAGTGCTGTTAAAACAACGCTTGTTCGTTCAATTAATACCACTATTACGACATTTATAACCGTGCTTTTAGTTTGCATCGCCTCGCTATTCTTTAATGTAATGGATCTTGTAGTATTTACTTTGCCTTTAATGGCAGGACTTATTGCAGGTACGTTCTCATCAGTTCTGATTGCTCCATCCATTTGGGAGTGGTGGAAGCAGCGTGCGCTCAAAAAGTCTTCTGTTGAAACTATTTCACCAAAAGATGATGGGCTTAAAAGTTTTAAATACGATGTCCCGGAGCTTGTAGCCTCCGAAGAGACCATATCGACCTCATCAACTGTAACAAGTGGCTTTGGCGATAATGCATAACCATGAAAATCTTAAAGCAAGCCTTCAGAATGTATTTTGAAGGCTTTTAATTTATTTATATTATGAACACACTGTTTAAACGCAATAATGATATAGAACTCGATTATACTGAAATTGAACGAGTTGCAGAAAGCCTAGGCCTAAATATACGGCTGGTTGAGCTGCTATTTTTGCGTGGAATGACAGATGAAGAAAAAATAACAAATTTTTTGCAACCAAAAGTCGAGAGCCTATGCGATCCTTTTTTAATGAAAGGCATTAGAAAAGCAGCTGAACGCATTGATTTAGCAATTAAGAATAACGAAAGAATAGCTATTTACGGCGACTATGATGTTGATGGAATCTCGGCTGCTGCAATTCTATCGCTGTTTTTGTCTAATAAGGGTGTAGTGGTAGCGGTACATATTCCAAGTAGATTTAATGATGGATATGGACTCAAAACTCAATCAATAGAGAGCATTATTGAAAAATTTAACCCGGATCTTCTAATCACGTGCGATTGTGGTATTTCATGCGCTGAAGAAGTGGAATACTGCCTAGATTTAGGTGTTGATGTAATTGTTACAGACCATCATGAGCCCGGAAATGATTTGCCTAAATGTATCGTTGTTAATCCTAAACAGCCAGCGGACACCTATCCGGACAAAAACCTAAGCGGAGCAGGCGTAGCATATAAGCTGGTTCAAGCTCTAAGCAAAAATAATGAGCATTTAGAGTTTTTAGACCTTGTTGCAATTGCGACCATTGCTGATCTAGTTCCTATGCTTAATGAAAACAGATTGCTCGTTCAGCTTGGCCTTGAAAAAATTAATGAGGGGCATGCTAACAAGGGCCTTCTTAAACTTCTTGATTCTATTGGAATTAACGGAGAAGTTGTTTCTGATGATATAGCTTTTAAGGTTGCACCAAGATTAAATTCTTCCGGGCGCGTGGGCGACGCATATAGAGCATTCGAGCTTTTAACTTCTAAGTCGGATAAAGAGATAGATTGTATTATAAAAGAAATTGAAAAGTGCAATGATTCAAGAAGAGAGCTATGCGATAAATTATATGCTGAAGCTACTCCATACATAGAAAAGTTAGATTTTATTAATTCTCGCGCTATTATTCTTGTTCATGAAAAATGGGAAAAGGGCATAACCGGTATAGCTGCAGCAAAATTTGCCGCTGAATATAATAGACCAACCTTTATTATTGTAGATAAAGATGAAAATGGCATTTTAAAGGGAACTGCAAGAGGAATTAATGGTGTAAACATATATAATGTGCTTCATCATTGCCGTGAGTGTCTATGTGACTACGGAGGACATAGCGGGGCAGCTGGTTTTTCTATTCACTGCTCGCAAATAGAAGCTTTTAAAGAAAGCGTTAATGGTTATCTAAAAACGCTTTCAAGCGAGCTTTTCCTTCCGGTTTCGTATTATGACCTGGAAGTTCAGCCAAGAGAGTTAACTGTAGAATTATTCGATGCGTTTACTAAACTTGAGCCTACCGGTAATTCTAATAAAAAGCCTTTACTTAAACTGGATGTTGTTAGCCCGCACGTTAGTCCTTGCAAAAACCCAGCTCATACGCAGATTGCTTTTGATAATGTCTTTGCATATGCATACAATAATATAAAGAAGAATCAGTTCTTGCAGGGCAGTGACACCAAAACTCTAGTATTAGAACTTTCGGACAAAAAAGGTGAATCTATTTACGCACATGTTAAACAAATTTCACCACAAAAGTTATATATTAACGATAAAATTTCTAGTGCCGTATATGTATATTACAATTTATTCCTAGGCATTGGAGAAAATAACGATCCAAATTATGTATCCTATGAGGAAAATGAACTTTCGTCTATTATAGGGGACAAAGATTTTGGAACACTTATTATTTCAGCAGGCAGACAGGGCGCAGAAATAGCTGAAAAAGAACTTGAAGGAAGAATGTTTATAAAGTCTTTTTTAAGTAGACCCGAAAAGAACAACTATTCCAGTCTCGTTGTTAGTCCTGTATTTGATGATTTCTCGTTCCATGGCTTCGAAAAAATTATTTTTACAGACGGGGCATACGAGAATCTTCTTCGCTATGTTAGCAATAAATCAAAAGCAAAAATATATGTTTCAAAAGACAATGATTTTATAAAAATGCTGAGCGGCATATCTTTTGAAAGAGAAATATTCTCTGATTATTTCAAATTACTCAAACAATATGCTAATATAATAGAAGAGAATTTTGCGCATACCATATCTAATCTTTCGCCTCTAGTAGGCACTTGCAATATGGTTCAACTTGCGGTTTGCATGAATGTTTTTTACGATCTTGGATTTATCTACTTTGAGGATAATAAACTGCAATTTGATTCAAAAGTAAGAAGACAGCTCAGTGAATCCGCTCTATATAGAAAACTTTTGCGAAGGTAATAACAATGGTTGAAGATTTCAACGAAGTACTTAATAATTTTAAATCCAGATGCGTCAAGTACTATTCTGAGTCGCAATCAGACCTTATTCTAAAGGCCTTAGATTTTGCATGCGAAAAACACTCCGGTCAAAAAAGAATGTCCGGAGAGCCATATGTTATTCACCCAATTGCTGTTGCCAATATTATTATAGATTTAGGGCTAGACAATCAAACGGTATGTGCGGCGCTTCTACATGATACTATAGAAGACACAGATACAACAGAAAATGAAATAGGTGAGATTTTTGGCAATACCATTAAAGAAATGGTGCTTGGAGTAACAAAACTAAAAAAGATTTCATTTAAATCAACTGAAGAATAACAGGCAGAAAACTTCCGCAGAATGTTTATTGCTATGGCAAAAGACATTCGTGTGCTTATTATTAAACTAGCCGATAGACTTCACAATATGCGAACCATTTCTGCGCTATCTAAAGAGCGTCAGGATGCTCTAGCGACCGAAACGCTCGAGATTTATTCGAAACTTGCTGGTAGACTTGGTCTATCGTATATAAAGTGTGAGCTTGAAGATACTTGCCTAAAGGTGCTTCAGCCCGAGTTTTTTGAAAAGCTAGTTGAAGACGTTTCTTTAAGAAGAACTGAGCGTCAGGCTCTTGTCGATCAGCTTTGCTTTGAACTTAAAATGTTGCTTAGTTCGCATAATATTGACTGCGATATTTCGGGCCGTCCTAAACACTTCTACTCAATCTATAAAAAGATGAAAGAAAAAGGCAGGTCATTCGACCAAATCTATGATCTTACCGCTGTTAGAATTCTTGTTAAAGATGTTGAAACCTGCTACGAAGTTTTAGGAATAATCCATTCTCAGTGGAAGCCTATGCCCGGAAGGTTCAAAGACTATATAGCAATGCCAAAGGCAAACAACTATCAGTCGCTTCACACTACCGTCATGACAACATACGGTACTCCTTTTGAAATTCAGATTAGAACTTTCGAAATGCATAGAATCGCTGAGTATGGTATTGCTGCGCACTGGAAGTACAAGGAAAAGCGGCCTGATGATGATAGAAATCTTTCGTGGTTGTCAGATATTATACGTCCAAGCGGTGAAGAAGAGGACTCTACTGAACTATTCCAGTCAATCAAATATGACATAGATGAAAGGCGAGTCTTTATATTCACGCCAAAAGGCGACGTTCTAGCGCTTCCTCTTGGTGCTACTCCTGTAGACTTTGCATATAATGTACATAGCGCAGTGGGAAACAAGTGCGTAGGCGCTAAAATTAACAACAAAATGGCGCCTCTTGACACAAAGCTAGAAACTGGCGATTATGTAGAAATCATAACTTCAGCAAATGCCAAAGGCCCTTCTAGGGACTGGCTAAAGTTTGTTGTTACCGGGCAAGCTAAATCAAAAATAAAAGCTTTCTTCAAAAAGGAAATGAAGGAAGAAAATATAAAACTTGGAAGGGAAATGCTCGAGCTTGAAGCTAAAAAGCTTGGTTATCCTTTAAGTGAACTTCTAAAACCCGAATGGGTTGAGACTATTATGAAAAAATATTCCATAACCAGTCTTGATGATATGTTTGCTTCAGTCGGTTATGGCGGTTTTTCGGTACACCAAATTCTTCCAAAGCTCGTTGATTTATACAAAAAAGACCTTAAGGCAAAAATGCCTCCGCGTCATAGAACTTCTGAAAAAGGCATTGCTGGAAACTATAATGACATCTTAATCAAAGGCGAAAGCAATATGCTCACTAGACTTGGTCGTTGCTGCAATCCTGTGCCGGGTGATGAAATAGTTGGTTTCATTTCAAACGGAAGGGGCGTTACAATTCATAGAACAAGTTGCCCGAATCTCAACGGAGTGGAAGCAAGAAAGCTTATAGAAGCGTCGTGGGCGCCTAAAGGCGATTCTACATTTATCGTTTCTCTTCAGATTAATGCAGACAATAGAGATCAAGTTCTAGTTCAGATTCCTACAATTATATCAGAAATGAAACTAGGAATAAGCTTTATGAATGCGCGCTTAGATAAAAGCAATCAAATGGTTATATCTCTAGGTGTAAGAGTAAGCGCTATTCAGCAGGCAGATTCGCTTATAGGTAAAATCAGGAATCTTTCATATGTAAATAACGTGTTTAGGACCAAAACAGTATGATTGTCAAAAGAGTTTCCGTCGGGCCTCTCGCCGAAAACTGCTACATCGTATTTAGAGAGGGAAGCTCAGGCTCGCTAATAATCGATCCTGGAGATGAGTTTGAAAAAATAGATTCCATTATTAATGCTTGTGGAGTTGCTCCTCAGGCGATTTTGCTGACGCATGGACATTTTGACCACATAATGGCAGTGGGCGCAATAAAGAATAAATATAACTGTCCTGTGTACATTCACGAAGATGACTTTAGAATGGCATCTAGTGGCGGAAATATATCATATTATTTTGGAGAGAACTCACTAGGAATCATTGCAGATAAAATAATTTATGGAGATTGTATTTTAGATATTTCAGACTATAAGATAAAAGCAATTCATACTCCGGGTCACACTAAGGGCAGTGTGTCTTATTATTTTGATGGTATGCTCTTTTCTGGGGATACATTGTTTCTTCTTTCGTGTGGAAGAACGGACTTTCCGGGTGGTAGCATGGGAGCGATGCGCCAGTCACTTGAAAAATTAATGACGTTACCACTAGACACTATAGTTTACCCAGGGCATGGAGACGAATCAACCATAGGCTTTGAAAAGGAGAATAACCCTTATGTATAAGTTCAAAACAAATAAAACGTCTATGGAACTTGACTTTTTAGACATAGTTAAACTCTTTTTTAAAAATTGGGAAGAGATAGAGTGCGGTGTTAATATTATTACTATCGATAACGAACTAAGGGTTAATATAAGCTACTATGATTCGAATTATATCTTTAATAATGAATGGAATTTAGCATCTAGCGATGAAAGAATGATTAAACGTTTTGCAAAGCTTTGTCTATATAGA
>JAGCYK010000045.1 GCA_017960845.1 Clostridia bacterium
GAAGAAATAGCTCAGCTCATAGAAGACTATGTAACGCAGCAACTTGAGCAAGTTCCTTGGATAAAGGAAGTTGAACCTGAATTTAAGTTTGTAGGCGTAGGAGGATCGTTTAGAAACCTTGCCACAATCAGCCAGAGACTTCGCAGGTATCCACTAAGCGTAATACATAATTATCACATAAGCAGTGAGGAGTTTCAGTCCATATACAACACAATCAAAGTGCTTCCGGTAGATAAACGCGCTAAGATCAAGGGAATAGATACAGCAAGAGCAGATATTTTTGTTGCGGCTCTAGCTTCTATCAAAGCAGTTCTAGGCGTTTCGAACTTTAACGAAATCGTTATATCCGGATATGGAATAAGAGAGGGACTGCTATTCAACCATTCCGTTCCGACAACTTTGGAAAAACCGATGAGTGATATAATAGGCTATTCTGTTTACACTCAGCTTCATTTCCTTAACCAAAATATTCAGCACTGTGAACAGGTTTGCAATCTATCCGTTCAGCTATATAAACAACTTAGAGTGCTTCACAAATTGCCTATAATGTATTTGAAAGTGTTAAAGGTAGCAGCTCTTATGCATGATATCGGTACAAGCCTTAAGTATTATGCTCACAACAAGCACTCCTTCTACTTTATATTAAACTCTTCGCTTTACGGACTTTCGCACCGCGAGCTGCTATTAGTAGCATTCATAGCAGAAGGGCACCATCCTAACGAATTTAATATGCAGGAATGGGCTAAATATAAGGATATTTTGCATGAGGAAGATTTAATAGCCGTTTTAAAACTCTCTGTTATACTTAGAATCGCCGAATCGCTTGATAGGTCTATGAGCAGCAGCATAAAGACGATCAACTGTGACGTTCTTGGAGATTCCGTAATAATGAAGACCGAGTCGGAAGGAGACTGCTCTCTTGAAATAAAGGATGCACTTTCTGCTAGACAGGAATTTGCTAGGGCATATAGAAAAAATCTGGACATTCTTTAATGGATATCATTCTTGCTTCAGCTTCTCCGAGAAGACGCGAGCTGATAAAAAAATTGAATTATCTTTCTGTCACTGTCCGTCCTTCTAGCGCTGAAGAGCGGGCAGACGGCATTGAGGCGGAGAAAATCGCAGTAAAACTCGCGCTAAGTAAAGCAAAAAACATTGCAGGTTTTTATCCTGACACGCTTGTTTTAGGCGCTGACACGATAGTTAGTTTAAATGGAAAAATATATGGGAAACCCTCTTCGAGTGAAGAAGCTGTAGCTTTTTTGAAAGAGCTAGCAGGCAAAACACACGAGGTTATTACCGGCATTGCTTTAATAAAGGGAGATAAAACCATCACCGCAAGGGAGATTACCAAAGTAACTTTTGCTGCTTTTAATGAAGAAGCGGTGCGCTCGTATGTAGCAACTGGAAAACCACTAGATAAGGCAGGGGCATACGGCGCTCAGGATAAAGAGTTTTCTTTTATGGTAAAAAATATAGACGGCGACGTAGATAATGTAATCGGATTGCCGGTAAAACTGCTCGATGAGCTTATAAGGAAATACTATGCTTGAAATTGGAATTGTAATGGGAACATCAAATACGGCTATATATATGCCGGGGGACGGTATTGTTCTTTTTGAACCGACCGCCATTTCTTTCAGCGGTGATTCTGCAACCGGAAGAGTTAAAGCAGTAGGAAAAGATGCTTCTGAAATGAGAGGAAGGGTTCCGGAGCGAACGAGCGTCGTATTTCCCATCAAAGACGGAATAATAATAGATAAACGCGCCTGTCAGTTGATGCTTAAAACGTTTTTAAACAAACTCTTTCGCCTTAATGCAGTCAAAAAGGTTAAAGCAGTAGTAGGAGTACCTATAGGTATTACCATAGAACAGAGAAAAGCTTTTGAGGATGTTTGCTTTGAGGCGGGCATTACCGAATGCATTTTGGTAGAAAATATCATTCTTTCTGCTATAGGAATAGATCTTCCGGTTCACTCGCATAGAGGCTGCTTTGTTATTAACATTGGTGGTGGAATGACCGAAATTGCAGCAATATCTTTAAGCGGTATTGTCAGCGGAGTAGGAATCAATGTGGGCGGAGATATGCTTGATGCGAGCATTTCGGATAAAGTACTCGGTATTACCAACCTAAAGTGCGGTATTACTACAATAAAGAAACTAAAGGACAATTTGTCGTCACTTTATTCTAATGATATTTCTGAAGATATTATTTCAGGAATAGATATCTCTACCGGAGCGCCCTCATCCACTTATGTAACAGCAAATGAGATAACTGAGACTATACTTCCGTATTATTTAAGAGTTGCTGATGCCGCATCAATAGTTATAAAAGGGCTAAAGCCTGAATTATGCGCAGAAATGACAGCAGACGGAATACATGTTGTTGGCGGTTCGTCAAAAGTGGCCGGGCTAGATAAGCTTATTTCAAGCCGGCTGAATATTCCGGTATCCGTATATCCAAACGGAATATACGCTAATATTGTAGGCTGCGGCAAACTACTGTCGAGCCCTCTTCTCATGAAAGATCTGCTTATGCAAAAGTGAGAAGGCGTTTATTTTCTTAAGAAATACTTTTTTTCCAAGGATAAATATATATAATGTCAAAGAAAATGCTTCTTGTCGACTGCGAACATAACAGCACGAATGTTTGCGCGCTTGAGGACGGAATTCTTCAGGAGTTTTACAATGAAACGGCCGAGGAAGTTCAGCTGACCGGAAACATCTATAAGGGAAAGGTTACGGATGTCGTAGACGGACTCCAAAGCGCCTTTGTAGATATCGGACTGGATAGAACCGGCTTTTGGTATATAGGCGAGACTCTCGTTCACAACACTATTCTAGGTGAGCAAGGGGCTCTTCCGCATACTATTTTAGCAAAGCCTGGAGACTATGTAATGGTTCAGGCAATTAAGGAAGCTACGCCTCTAAAAGGACCGAAGCTGACTTCTAATATTTCTATCCCCGGGCATTATCTTATATATTTATACAATCTTGAATTTATAGGTGTATCCAATAAAATTCTCGAGCAGGAAGAAAGGGACCGTCTAATAGGCGTGCTTAAAGGCCTGGCTCCCGAAGGAAGAGGCTTTATAGCGAGAACTAACGCTAAAAATATAAGCGAAATAGAAATAAAGAAAGAAGCAGAGTATCTTATCCGTGCCGGAGAGGCACTTCAGAAAAAATGGGATGAAGCAGATGGCATATCGCTAATATACAATGAAGGGAATCTCTTATATAGAAGCATAAGAGACATGATCGGGCTAAATACAGAAAAAATTGTATGCAACAACGAAAAACTTGCTAGCGACATTCGCGAAATGGTTTCTTCCATGTGCCCGTATTTTAATGGTGAAATAGAAATATATAATAGAAAAGAGGATATGTTCGACTATTACAATATAGGCGATGATATTTATGCTCTAGGCCAAAAACGAGTTAATCTTCCTATCGGCGGATACCTAGTTATAGAGCGCACGGAGGCTCTAACCGCAATTGATGTCAATACCGGAAGGTTTATAGGGTCTATCGACAGAGAGGATACGGTTTTTAGAACTAACATAGATGCCGCAAAAGAGATAGCTAGACAAATTAGGCTTAGAAACATTGGCGGCCTTATTGTAATAGACTTTATAGATATGCTTAGTGAAGAGCATAAGGTTGATGTTGTAAACGCACTAAAAGACGAACTTTTCAAAGATAGAGTAAAAACCAAAGTTATGGATATGTCAGGGCTCGGACTTGTAGAAGTGTCTAGAAAGAAAATAGGAAAAGAGTTTGGCCTTGTTTCATCGGAAAAATGTCCGTATTGCGCTGGGTCAGGCAACATTATTTCGCAAAATGTACTCTCTAGGATGTTGAAACTTTCCCTTAAAAAGTTATTTGCATATAAAAAGCAGTAAACAGTGTTCGTAAAGGTACACGTTAGCTTTGCCGAATATATATTAAAAGAAAAGGTGTTTTCTAAAGAATGTGCTAGCGACTGGGCGGATAAACGCATTTATCTCATTCCGGTCGGCGACATAACTCCGGGTACGTTCCAGTTTTTAGACGAAGCCGAAACCAGCAATTCAGGCGCCGTATTATTGCAGTAAAAAATACATAGCCGAGAAGGTCTAGATAGCAATTCTTATCTTTTTTTAAAACGTTTGCTTTCGCATATAAAATCTTTTGACAGTTTGATTGTTTTGTTGCTACAATACTTTCGAAAAGAAACTTTAAATCGGTACAGTGATGCCGGCAAGATCAATAATAATCTAATAGCTTTGGCCTTAAGCGATAGGTCTAGCTAGAATAAAAGCAAATTATTATGAATTAATCCTGCCGAAACTGTATTGGCAGGTTTTTTTGTGGAGTCTATGATGAGAAAATCGCAAATAATGGATGAAGCGGCAATAACAAGAGCGCTTGCGAGAATGACGCATGAAATAATAGAGAGAAACAGCGGAGCGGAAAATCTTTGCATCCTCGGCGTTAAAACAAGGGGAGTGCCGCTTGCTGCAAGAATAGCTTCTAATATAGAGAAATTCGAAGGCATAAATGTGCCGGTTGGAATTCTAGACATTACTCACCATAGAGATGACATGTCAGCAGTAGAAAAGCAAAGCAAAGCGACAGGGAGCTTTTTTCCATGCTCGCTCGAAGGCAAAAAAACTATTATCGTTGATGACGTTATGTATACAGGAAGAACTGCGCGGGCTGCAATAGAGTGTGTTTTTTCACACTCACGGCCGAATAGCGTTCAGCTCGCAGTTTTAATAGACCGTGGGCATAGAGAGCTACCCATTAGACCTGACTATGTTGGAAAAAACGTTCCTACGGCAACAAGCGAGCAGGTTAAAGTAGATTTAACCGAAACTGACGGACAAACAGGCGTTTTCATTACATCTGAAGGATGATTTTATCAAAATAATATGAAAGATTTATCAATAAAAATTGTATCGGAAAATAATAAAGCTTTAATGGCTATGTTGTCTGAGTCTGCAGATGTCATAAAGACACTGCCGAAAGGATCTTTTATTTTCCCCGGGTTTTGCGATGTTCATGTTCACTTTCGCGAACCCGGTTTTTCATATAAAGAGACAATTCTAAGCGGATCTATGGCAGCGGCTAAAGGTGGGTACACTGATGTTTGCACTATGCCTAATCTTAATCCGGTGCCAGACTCTGTTAGTTCTCTTAAAGTTCAGTTAGATATTATAGAAAAAGATGCAGTTATAGGCGTGCATCCATACGGGGCGCTAACAATTGGAGAAAAGGGAGAAGCGCTTTCGGATATAAACGGCATGGCTGACAAAATAGTAGCGCTTTCTGATGACGGGAGAGGTCTTCAAAGCGATTCGATGATGAAAGCGGCTATGAGCCTAGCAAAAGAAAAAGGACTTTTAATCGCTGCGCACTGCGAAGATAACTCACTACTAAAAGGTGGGTACATTCACGATGGAGAGTATGCTGCAAAGCATGGCCACTTAGGGATTTGCTCGAAGAGTGAATACGCCCAGATAGAAAGGGACCTTAATTTAGTTCTAAAAACGGGCTGCAAATATCATGTATGTCATATTTCCTGCGCTGAAAGCGTCGACCTTATTAGGCAGGCTAAAAAGTCCGGACTTGACGTAACGTGCGAAACAGCTCCGCACTATCTAGTGTTAAATGATTCAATGCTAAAAGAAGACGGAAGGTTTAAGATGAACCCGCCGATTCGAAGCGAAAGCGATAGGGCGGCACTAATTGAAGGCATTATAGACGGAACGATAGATATGATTGCAACCGACCATGCTCCGCACTCAGCTGAAGAAAAGAGCAAGGGGCTAAGGGGAAGTGCGTTCGGAATAACCGGACTAGAAACTGCTTTTTCGGTTTTGCACACACATCTGGTTCGACCGGGTATTATCTCAATTGAAAAGCTCGTCGATTTAATGTGCTATAACCCGAGAAAAAGATTTAATCTTCCTCTCAGCGGTTTCTCTGCATGGAATTTATAAAAAGAGATAACTATTAAAGGCGAGTCATTTATTTCAGGCGGAAAGCATACTCCGTTTGAAGGAATGAAGGTTTTTGGAGAAAATTTATTGACCGTATATAACGGCAAAACAGTATATAAGGCTTAAAGGAGCAAAAAATGGCAAAAAGAACGGACATCAAAAAAATTCTTATTATAGGGTCTGGTCCTATAATTATAGGACAGGCGGCGGAATTCGACTATGCGGGAACCCAGGCATGTCTTGCACTTAAAGAAGAGGGCTATGAGGTAATTCTGGTAAACTCAAATCCTGCAACAATTATGACAGACACGTCCATTGCGGACAAAGTGTATATGGAACCGCTTACCCTTGAGTATGTGGCGAAAATCCTTCGCTATGAGCGTCCGGACGCAATCGTTCCAGGCATAGGCGGGCAAACAGGACTTAACCTTGCAATGCAACTGGAAAAGAAAGGCGTTTTGAAAGAGTGCGGAGTACAACTTATTGGAACAAACAGTGAAAGTATAGAAAGAGCGGAAGATAGAGAGCTTTTTAAGCAGATGTGTCAGAGTATCGGCGAGCCCGTAATCCCTTCCGAAATTACATATAATATAGAAGAGGCAGTTGCGGCTGCCGAGAGAATTGGCTACCCGGTAGTTTTAAGGCCCGCCTTTACACTCGGCGGAACGGGCGGCGGCTTTGCATATAACGAGAGCGAGCTTAGAGAAGTTGCGGCCAACGGCTTTGCTCTCTCTCCCGTTCACGAAGTATTGGTAGAAAAGAGCGTAAGGGGATACAAGGAAATAGAGTTCGAGGTAATGAGAGACTCAAACGATCACGCAATAACTATTTGCGGAATGGAAAACATTGACCCTGTAGGCGTTCACACCGGTGACTCTGCAGTAGTAGCTCCGATACTATCTCTATCTGATAAAGACCTTAAGATGCTGAATGACAGCGCAATCAAAATAATAAAAGAACTAAAAATAGAGGGAGGATGCAACGTTCAATTTGCATTGAATCCTTATTCGTCTGAGTATTATCTCATTGAAGTTAATCCTAGGGTATCGCGCTCAAGCGCGCTCGCTTCTAAAGCAAGTGGCTACCCCATAGCAAGAGTAACTGCCAAAATAGCGGTTGGAATGGCGCTTGAAGAAATCCCGGTTGCCGGAGGAACTGCGGCAATCGAGCCATCTCTCGACTACATAGTAGCAAAATTCCCGAGATTTCCTTTCGATAAATTCACTTCCGCATCCAATGTTCTTGGAACGCAGATGAAAGCGACGGGCGAAGTTATGGGAATAGGCTCAAATCTTGAAGAATGCGTACTCAAATCCGTTAGATCGCTTGAAACCGGAGCAGTGCACCTTAGACTTGCCAAATTCGATAACATGCCTGAAAAAGAGCTTCTCGAATATGTTGCGGAGTTTAAAGCTGACTCTCTATTTGCAATAGCTCAGCTCATTAGGCTTGGCTGTGACATGGAAAAACTACATAAAACAACCATGATAACTCCATTATTCCTTGAATCCATCAAAAAAATTACGGAAATGGAAAAAACGCTCAACGGCTCAAAGAACAATATCGATATTCTAAAGCAGGCAAAGAAAATGGGCTTTTCGGATAGATATATTGCCATACTTTGGGGCTGCAAAGAGGATGATATATATAATCTAAGAAAGCAAAACAAGATTGTACCGGTGTTTAGAATGGTTGATACTCTTCATACCGGCAAATACATCGCTTATCTATACTCCTCTTATACAGGCAAAAACGACTCAAGGCTTTCAAATAAGAATAAACTCGTAGTTCTTGGCGCAGGTCCGATTAGAATAGGTCAGGGCGTTGAATTCGACTACTCAACAGTTCACGCAGTTCAGACAATAAAAAGAAGCGGATACGAGTCGATTATTATAAACAACAACCCCGAAACCGTTTCAACCGACTATACAACAGCGGATAAACTATACTTTGAGCCCCTTACAACAGAAGATGTGATGAACATAATAGATTTCGAGCAGCCAGAAGGCGTAATAGCTTCTCTTGGCGGGCAAACGGCAATAAACCTTGCTGAACCTTTATATAGACGCGGAGTAAAGATAGTCGGAACGGACTGCGAGGCAATAGATAGAGCCGAAGACCGTAATCTTTTTGAAAATCTTCTAAGCTCGCTCAATATTCCCAGGCCCGAAGGCTGCGCCGTTACAAATATTCCTGACGGAGTGGCTGCTGCGGCTAGAATAGGCTACCCGGTACTCGTTAGACCAAGTTTCGTTCTGGGCGGAAGAGCGATGCAAATAGTAGCTAATGAAAAACAGCTGAGACAGTATCTAAAAACAGCGGTTGAAATAGACGAAGACAAACCCGTACTAGTAGATAGATATATTATAGGAAAGGAAGTCGAAGTTGATGCTATTTGCGACGGAAGAGACGTATTTGTTCCGGGAATTATGGAGCTTGTAGAAAGAACCGGAATTCACTCAGGAGATAGTATTTCTGTATATCCTGCATTCTCCATTTCAAATAGAGTAAAAGGGATCATCCTTCAATATGCAAAGAAACTCGGACTTGCGATAGGGATTAAAGGCCTTTACAACATTCAGTTCATAGTAGACAAAAATGAAAATGTGTTTATTATAGAAGTTAATCCGAGATCTTCTAGAACAGTTCCTTTCCTTTCCAAAGCAACAGGTTACTCACTTGCAGATATAGCCACAGAAGTTATTATGGGTAAAACATTGAAAGAGCAAGGCATCTTCGACATATATCCGGAAGAAAAGAAGAGATGGTATGTAAAGGTTCCGGTATTCTCGTTCAGTAAAATCCGTGGCCTTGACGCATATCTATCACCGGAAATGAAATCTACCGGAGAGGCAATCGGGTATGACGACAAACTAAACAGAGCATTATATAAAGCGCTGCAAGCTTCCGGAACCAGACTTCAGAATTACGGCACGGTCCTTGCAACTATAGCTGACTCCGATAAAGAAGAAGCGCTTCCGCTTATTAGAAGGTTTTATAGCCTCGGATTTAACATTGAAGCAACAAAAGGCACTGCAGAGTTTCTAAAGAAAAACGGAATACGCACACATATGCTCAAAAAACTCAGCGAAAGCGATGAGATAAAGCGCTCTATTAGGCAGGGTCATATAGCATATGTTATTAACACTAGCGATGTAGGCTCTGCACACGTTTCAGACGGCTATGAAATAAGAAAAACAGCAATAGAGAGTGGCGTAACGATGTTTACTTCACTTGATACCGTTAGAGTTCTTCTTGACGTTTTAGAAGAAACAACGCTCACAATTTCCACAATCGATGCTTAAAAAAGAGGATTGCTAATGAAGCAAGGTATTTTTACAATAGAAAAACAAGTGGCTTTAACTGGAAATATCTTTGAAATGACGCTTTTAGGCGACATTTCCGAAATAAAAGCCCCTGGCCAGTTTGTAAACATTAAGATAGACGCTCTTTATCTTCGCCGCCCTATATCCGTTTGCAGCGCATATGGCGGAATGCTGAAAATTATATATAAGGTAGTTGGCAGCGGAACAGAAAAAATGTCCAGAATGAAAGAAGGTGAAAAACTGGATATATTAAGCGGACTCGGCAACGGATACGACGTTTCTAAAAGCGGTGATAGGCCTCTTCTCATAGGCGGCGGAGTGGGAGTCCCTCCGCTATACGGTCTTGCTGAAAATTTGATTAAAAACGGAAAGAAGACAACAGTTATACTCGGATTTAACACAAAGAGCGAGATTTTTTATGAAAAAGAATTCGCTAAGCTCGGGTGCGACGTTTATTTAACTACTGTTGATGGCAGCGCGGGCATAAAAGGCTTTGTTACGGATGCTTTATCTAAGGATATAGAATATTCGCACTATTATGCATGTGGACCCGAAGCAATGCTTAAAGCGGTTCATAAAAACTGCCAAAGCGAGGGACAGCTAAGCTTTGAAAGAAGAATGGGCTGCGGATTTGGCGCTTGTATGGGATGCTCTTGCAAGACAATTACAGGGAATAAAAGAATATGTAAGGAAGGCCCCGTGCTTAGTTCTAAGGAGGTATTATGGTAAATACATCGGTGAATCTTTGTGGAATAACTCTAAACAATCCGGTTATTCCGGCTAGCGGGACCTTTGGATTCGGCTACGAATTTGCAGATATTTACGACATTAATATCTTAGGGTCAATTTCTGTTAAAGGAACTACGCTTTCACCGAGATTCGGAAACGAATGTCCTAGAATAGCGGAGTGCCCGGCCGGAATGCTTAATTCGGTTGGGCTTCAAAACCCTGGCGCAGAAAAAGTACTATCTAAAGAACTGCCGAAACTAAAAGAAAAGTATTCAAAGAAGATAATGATGAATGTTAGCGGTTTTTCGGTGGAAGAATACGTAAAAACATGCGAAGTGCTCAGTAAAAGCGATATGATAGGCTGGTTCGAAATAAATGTATCCTGCCCGAATGTTCACGGAGGCGGACTTAGTTTTGGAACGGACGCTAAAAGCATTGAAAAGGTTACAAAAGCAGTTAAAAAAGTAACAGATAAGCCTATTATTATAAAACTATCTCCGAATGTAACGGATATTGTGACTCTAGCTAAGGCTGCTGAAGGAGCTGGGGCAGACGGAGTAAGCCTTATTAATACGCTTTTAGGAATGAGATTTGATCTTAAAACAAAAAAGCCGGTTTTAGCTAACGTTACCGGAGGTTACTCCGGGCCCGGCATATTTCCGGTAGCACTTAGAATGGTCTACCAGGTTAGTCAGGCGGTAAAAATCCCGGTTGTTGGAATGGGTGGCATTTCAAGCGCCGAGGATGTTATAGAAATGATGATAGCGGGGGCTAGCGCAGTGGAAATAGGCGCTGCGAATCTAGTTGATCCGTATGCGTGCAAAAAAATAATAGAAGAACTTCCCGCAGTAATGGAAAAATATGGCATTTCTGATTTAAGCGGGTTAAAAGGAGAGCTATAGAATGGGAAAGGACGTTATTATTGCCTGCGATTTTTCCGGAAAGGATGAAACGCTCGCATTTCTAGATAAGTTTTCCGGGAAAAAGCCATATGTAAAAATAGGCATGGAATTATTCTATTCCTCCGGACCGGATATCGTAAAAGAGATAAAAAAGAGAGGACACAAAATCTTTTTGGATTTAAAACTTCACGATATCCCTAATACAGTTAAAAAAACAATGGCAGTACTGAGTTCGATGGATATAGATATGTGCAATCTTCACGCAGCAGGTACGGTGCGGATGATGAAGGCGGCGCTTGAGGGGTTAACTAGACCGGACGGAACGAGACCACTGCTTATAGCTGTAACGCAGCTTACCTCAACTGATCAGCAAAGCCTAAATGAAGATCTACTAATAGAACGGCCTATGGACGAGGTTGTAATGCATTACGCTAGTTGCGCTAAGGGCGCTGGACTTGACGGAGTAGTATGCTCTCCGCTTGAAGCAAAAAAAGTGCATGAGACTTGCGGCAAAAACTTTTTAACTATTACTCCGGGCGTTCGCTTTGCTGGAGGAGACGCCGGAGATCAAAAGAGAATAATGACTCCTGCTCAGGCAAAGGAAGTAGGCTCGGACTATATAGTTGTTGGCCGGCCAATAACCGCAGCAGAAAATCCAGTGGACGCATATGAAAGATGCTTAGAAGAGTTCTTAGACTAATAATATAAGGAAAAA
>JAGCYK010000046.1 GCA_017960845.1 Clostridia bacterium
TAAGTATTTTTTTCGCTATATTTAATCTTTCATTAGGGCTCTCTGGGATTCCGTTTTCATCAAGAGTAAGAGCTATTAAGACTCCACCATATTTTTTTGCAATGGGAAGAACTTTGCTTAAACTCTCTTCTTTTCCGTTTACTGAATTTATTAGCGGTCTTCCGTTATATACGCGGGCTGCCATCTCAAGAGCAACAGGGTCAGATGAATCAATTTGAAGTGGAAGGTCGGTCACTGCCTGAATTTCTTCAACGAGTTTTTTAAGTAGAGAAGGTTCATCTATTCCGGGAGTTCCTACATTAACATCAAGGCAGTGCGCTCCGCTTTCTTCCTGAGAAAGAGCCTCTTTTAACACATAGCTTATATCGTTTTCTCTTAGGGCCTGGGCAAGTCTTTTTTTGCCGGTCGGGTTTATTCTTTCGCCAATTATAACAGGGAAGGAAAAATCCAAAACTTTGGCGCGTGAGGAAATGCAGCACGAATAATCATTATTTAGTGCTTTAAAAGGTTCTTTTTCTATTATTTCAGACGTTTTCTTTATGTACTCGGGCGTCGTTCCACAGCATCCGCCAAGCACTCTTGCTCCAAGCTTATATGCTTCAAGCATCGCTTCTGAAAAACTGCCGGGAAGAATATCGTAAGAGGTGACGCCTTTTAACATTTTAGGAAGGCCTGCATTTGGCTTGAAAATAATAGGTAACGTAGTGGAAGAGGAGAGTTTTTCAAGTACTTTAAAAAGCTGACGCGGGCCTAAAGAGCAGTTGCATCCAATTGCGCTTACTCCAAGTGACTCTAGCATAACGGCCATGCTTTCCGGGGTTGCTCCGTTAAGCAGCCTTGAATTATCTCCATAAGCATTTGAAACGAAGATAGGTAGGCTAGAGTTTTCTTTTGCAGCTAAAACCGCCGCCTTTGTTTCATATCCATCGTTAAAAGTTTCTATAAAAATAAGGTCGGCGCCGTATTTTTCACCTGCTTTAATTACCGGAGCAAATGCAGAGACTGCTTCTTCAAAAGACATATCTCCGTAAGGTTTAATCATTTTTCCAGACGGGCCTATGTCTAACGCTATGAATCTACTACTTTTGTCTAAAAGTTTTTCTCTTGCTTTTTTTGCAGCCCTAAGTGATTCTTTAACGAACTTATCAATTTGCTTTTCGCTATACTTAATAGCGTTTACTCCGAAAGTATTGGTTAGAACTATATTGCTTCCCGCTTCAAAGTATGCAGAATGAACCTCGAAGATATCATCAAAGTGGGTTATGCTCCAGTTTTCGGTTGCTTCGCCCGGAAGAAGGCCTTTCTTTTGAAGTAGAGTGCCCATTCCTCCGTCTAGCATTAGGGGGCCGATGCTCAATAATTTATTTATTTTTCTCTTCTTATAATTCATTTGCTTTGCAAATATCCTTTTTTATGCAACTATCACAGTCTATAGCTACGCATTTTTTGTTTTGATTGCAGCCTTCGATTCCGTTTTTACCGAAAATTGCCGAAACGGATTTCGATGGAGACATAAGAAGACTGGACGTTAATGTTACTCCCGCAAGTTTTTCTACAGATAGAGCGTTAAATATAGTATTTTGAAATGATAGGTCAAGGTCGCCGTAGCCGGGCGAGAATCTTTCTGTTAGCTCACAGCCGGACTCGGACTTAACGTGTTCCATAAACTTATCGCAGCAGTTTTCTATCATTATTAGCCCGGCGCGCTGAAGTAAATATGCCGAGGCGGGTGAGATCTTAGAATATTTATTTAGAAGTCTATCGAATTCGTGTCCAATAGTCGCAACGAATATAACAGCGGAGGAGCAATCTTGAAGAAGCCTAGCTAGATCTTTGCTTTTAACGGATGCAAAATCGAAAAAAACGGTGTCGTTTGATATTTTGCAGCTTGTTTCTAGATAAACTACTTTTCCATTACTGCCTTTAACTTCGTCAAGAAGCTTTTTAGCGAGCTCGCCGCTCTGTCTATCTATTACTTCCGGAGCAGGCAGTATTTCGCTCTCGCTAATGGTATGCAGCCTACCGGATGTCATTTTATTATCTCCGAAACGCTATGCTTAATAAACTCAGCAACGGAGTAGTTGTTCATTGTGTAAACATGGATGTTGTTCACTCCGTTTGCATATAGGTCGACTATTTGAGATACCGCGTAAGATAGTCCGGCCTGCTTCATTGCTTTGTCGTCATCTCCGAATCTATCTACTAAAGATAAAAATTTCTGTGGCATAAAAGAGCCGGAGAGCCTGCGCGCGCGCTCTATTTGTTTTGCGCTTGTTATGGGCATAATGCCTGCAATAACGGGAACGTTTATTCCCGCATCTCTAAGTCTATATAAAAAGCTGTAGAAGAGGGAATTGTCAAAAAACATCTGACTGGTAAGAAAATCGCAGCCAAGATCAACTTTTTCTTTTAGGCGGAATATATCTTCCGAAGAGTTTTTAGCTTCAGGATGAACCTCAGGGTAGCAGGCTCCGCCTATGCAAAAGTCCTTGCCGGAGGCTCTAATCTGCTGAATAAGTTCGCTTGCATGGGAAAAGTCCCATGTGCTTCTATCTTCATTTATTCTATCTTCCGGAATGTCTCCGCGTAGGGCAAGTATATTTTCAACTCCGCTTGAAGCTATTTTATTAATTTTTTCAGCTATATCTTTTTTTGAAGAAGAAACGCACGTTAAATGCTCTAATGTAGGCACGTTAAAAGAATCCTTTATATTCTTTGCTATTTCGAGAGTATATTTGCTTGTTCCTCCGCCGGCCCCGTAAGTGACTGAAAGGTAAGAGGGCTGAAGCGTTGCTATTTTCTCTATAGCTTCTTTGACCAAATCAAAAGAATCGGCCTTTTTTGGCGGGAATACTTCGAAAGAAAGAGTGCGTTTATTTTTCTTTATAATGTCAGTAATTTTCATTTTATTTCCTCTTGCTATTATTCTATTTTAATTTTGGTTAAAAATCAAGGAACTTTATTTTAGCTCAGTAACATATCTTATAAGTGGCTTTAATCCTTGAAAAAGTTTTTGCATTGTGATAAGATTTTTTTATCTTAAAAAAAGGATGTGCAAGCGACATTGAGCAGGCAAGCAGCAAGAGAAATACTATTTAAACTGGTTTACGAATTCAA
>JAGCYK010000047.1 GCA_017960845.1 Clostridia bacterium
AATGAGGCTGGGAGAAACTGCAAAGAAGAACGTTGAAGTCATACCCAGCGGCGTACTCCCTCTTGATGTTGCATTAGGCATCGGCGGTTATCCCAAAGGAAGAATCGTTGAGATATTCGGGCCGGAATCAAGTGGAAAAACAACACTTACTTTGCATGTTATAGCTCAGGCGCAGAAAATGGGTCTTCCTGTTGCCTTTATAGACGCTGAGCATGCTTTAGATCCGTACTATGCGAAGAATCTTGGCATTGACCTTAGTAAGCTGTATGTGTCTCAGCCGGATAGCGGTGAGGACGCACTCAATATTCTAGAAGATCTTGTGTCTAGCGCAGCTCTAGGCGTAATAGTAGTTGACTCAGTTGCAGCGCTCACTCCTCAGGCTGAAATAGATGGAGAAATGGAAGACTCTCAAATAGGCCTTCAGGCAAGACTTATGAGCAAGGCGCTTAGAAAGTTAGTCGGCCCTGCTGAAAAGACAGGAACTTGCATTATATTCATCAACCAGTTAAGAGACAAGGTAGGAGTGTTCTTCGGAAGCCCTGAAACCACAACGGGCGGAAAGGCACTCAAATTCTATACATCTGTTAGAATTGATATAAGGAAGACGGATTCAATCAAAGACGGCTCTGAGATAATAGGAAGCCGCGCTAAAGTAAAGGTAGTTAAGAACAAGCTTGCTCCTCCGTTTAGAGTTGCTGAGTTTGATATTATCTTTGGAAAGGGTATTTCCCAGGAAGGCTGCTTAATTGACCTTGGACTTGAATATGACATTCTTCAAAAGAGCGGAGCTTGGTTCTCATATAACGGCGAAAGAATCAGCCAGGGAAGAGAGAAACTTAGAACGCTTCTAGTAGAAAACAAAGAGCTTGCAAGCGAGCTCGAGAGCAAAATTAGAGAAGAATACGCAAAAAGAAAGGGTGGAGATATATTCGAAGAATAATCATTTAATTTCGATAAAACAGTGCTTTAGTTAAAGCGCTAATATATACAAAATTTTAAAGGAGGTAACATGGGCGAAATATTAATTTGCGCAGAAATGGATAATCTGCCGGTTTTGATTGTGGCCATAGTGCTATTTGCTCTAACTGCCGCTGCAATCACAGCCGGACTGATAATATTTTTTAAACTAAAAAAATCTATTGAAACGTCTAAAGAATTCGCTAGCAGAATGGTCGAAGAGGCCGTCAGCGAGTCGAAAAAGCTTCATAAAGAAGCTGTAGAAAAAGCCAAAGAGGAAATAAGGAGAGAAAGAAACACTTTCGATCAGGATATGCGAGAGAGAAAAGCGGAGGTTCAGAGAATAGAGCAAAGACTTCAGTCAAAAGAAGACAACATAGACAAGAAGGAAAATGCACTGGATGCAAAACTTGACGCACTCGAGCAAACCAAACTCAGTCTTGCCGCTCAGCAGGAGAGTTTGAACGAAATGAGGGAAGAAGTAGGTGCTGCTCATGATAAAATGGTAGCAGAGCTGGAAAAGATTTCCCAACTTTCGAAGGAAGAAGCAAAAGAACAATTACTTATTGAAATTGAAGACGACGCTAAAAAGGACGCTGTAAAGATAGTTAGAGAGATTGAAGCTAACGCTAAAGAAGAGGGCAATAAAAAAGCCCAAGAAATTGTTTCTCTCGCTATTCAAAAATGTGCAGTTGATCACTGCTCTGAGGTATGCGTATCTAGCGTTCAACTTCCCAACGACGATATGAAGGGAAGAATAATAGGTAGAGAAGGAAGAAACATCAGGGTACTTGAGCAAGCTACAGGCGTTGACTTTATTATAGACGACACACCCGACACAGTCGTTCTTTCATCTTTTGACCCGGTCAGAAGAGAAGTTGCTCGGCTAGCGCTTGAAAAACTGATTTCTGACGGAAGAATTCACCCTGGAAGAATCGAGGAACTCGTAGAGAAATGCTCTAAGGAAGTAGATAATCAAATAAAAGAAGCGGGCGAAAACGCTATGTTTGAAACGGGCGTATTCAATCTTGCTCCGGATATCGTTAAACTTCTAGGAAGACTTAAGTATAGGACAAGTTATGGACAAAACGTCTTAAGGCACTCTATTGAGGTTTCCCATCTTGCCGGATATATGGCAGCTGAGCTTGGAGCTGACGTGACTATTTGTAAGAGAGCAGGACTACTGCATGATATAGGAAAGTCCATCGACCGCGAAACCGAAGGAACGCATATATCTATCGGTGTAGATATTGCCAAAAAGCACCATGAAAAGGATGCTATAATCCACTGTATTGCGGCTCACCATAACGATATAGAGCCAAAAACAATCGAAGCTATCCTTATTCAGTGTGCAGATGCAATTTCAGGAAGTAGGCCTGGGGCAAGAAGAGAATCTCTTGAGAACTACGTAAAGAGACTCGAGCAGCTTGAAAGCATTGCAAACGGACACACCGGTGTTGAAAAGGCATATGCAGTTCAAACAGGCAGAGAAGTAAGAATAATCGTTAAACCCGAAGTTGTTGATGATGCTGCGACACTATTCCTTGCTAGAGACATTGCTAAGCAAATCGAAAGTGAAATGCAGTACCCCGGACAAATAAAGGTTAACGTTATTAGAGAGCTTCGAAGCGTTGAATATGCAAAATAACTAAGGTATTTGCTTGATATAAAAGAGGCATTTTGTAACCAAAGTGCCTCTTTTGTTTGCTATATGATAGGTTAAACTATACATATCTCTTAGAGCGTTTTTATATTTGTTTTAGTAGAAGAATAGTTATTGTAAAGATGTTTTCCTCAGCTTCTATTATCATGTCACCATTATATTTTTCCGCAATAGTTTTTATGCTTTTTAGACCAAAGCCGTGCTCTCCAAGAGTATTATCTTTTGTCGTTTCCGGAAGTTTTCCATTAATGATTATCGCGCCTTCAAAATAATTTGAGCATTTAATTATGCAAAAGCCTTTTTTATCTTCTGATGTGATGGATATTAGTCTTTTTTCTATATCGGTTATTTTCGATACAGCTTCAATAGCATTGTCTATTATATTTCCAAATAGAGCATATGCGTCCGAGTCGTTTATGAAGTTTAATGCTTCGCCATTCCCGAGAAAGGTAATGGTAATATTCTTTTCTGAGCAAAGAAGCGCCTTTTCTTTCAAAATAATGTCAAGAACGGCATAACCTGTATCAAAATCTATATTATATGTATCTATCACTTTAGACATTGAATCAAACTCATCACTTGGAATAAATTCCTTGTATCTTGTGAGATGATGCTTTAAGTCATGGGCCTTTTGATTCAAAATATTTATGTTATGTTGAGAATCCTGGTAATACTTTTTTTGTTTTTCAATCATATATTTTATTAATTTGTTTTCATTTTTTACCATATTGTAGGCATATATTCGAGTTTGAAGCATAATAGCGAAAGTGCAACTGATTATTGCATATATAGAAATACCTATCGTTGGATTTATATCTAATGATGCCCCGCTGAATAGACTGGTTATGCCGATGCAAATCACTATTATTATGACAGAAAGCAAGTTGTTCTTTATGTCATAGTTTTTATACATGCCGATGTTACGTGCAGGTAGACCGAAAAGAAGGAGTTCAACAGCATAAATAAAAGGGAATGTAATGAACTCTCTTGTTGCACGTTTGCTTCC
>JAGCYK010000048.1 GCA_017960845.1 Clostridia bacterium
GGACTTCGGTAATGATGATCTTCTTGGTGTAGATAATATTATAGTGTTCCCCCACCTTGGAGCTTCAACTCCTGAGGCAGAAGACAATTGTGCTATTATGGCGGTTGATGAGCTCAAGGATTTCATAAGCAACGGAAACATAAAGAATTCTGTTAACTTCCCTGCTTGCTCGGCGCCTAAGTGCGGAGAAGGACGTCTTTCAATCGTTCATAAGAATGAAAGCAACGTTCTTTCAGGCATTACCGACATTCTCGGCAAAAACGGTTATAATATTGAGAACTTCGTAAGTAAATCTAAAGGCGAGCTTGCCTATGCTCTTGTGGACACTACCGACAAACTTCCTGAAAGCATTGTGAGCGAGATTAGAAATCTATCAACCATTATACGCGTAAGAGTAATCTACTAATTTATTAATACGCATTAATTAGAAACAAACAAGTGGATGTTAAGAAATCTTAGTTTCTTAACATCCTTTTTTTAAGGGTTTATCTCATTTTTTCCGAAAATATCAATATGTTTTAGAGCAAATAATCACATTTTACGGACGAACTTATGTTAATTATGCCGATTTTTGCGACGAAATACTGTGTTCCATCAATTTATCATAGCGGGGATGAAACTATTGCGGCTGTTTTGTCTATTTTTAAAACAATTGCATCAACTATGCGCATAATAAAAAAGGGCTGCTAAAGTAAATTTGGTTTCTTAATAGCCACCTATTGCTTTTATAGATATATTCTTAAATTCTGTTTTCAAGAATCTTTTCGGGCGAATAGTTCTCTATTTTCAATTGCTCAGGTCTGGCTCCTTGCAACGCCGCTTTAGGAATGAGCCCTATTATTTCTGAGCTTAAAACTTTAATTCCTAGTTTTTCTGCTTCTCTTTCGACAGCTTTATAGGCATCAAGCATTCCCGTAACCTCGTAATCCGTCAGATTCATAGACACCTGTGCTAAACTGCGGCTTTTAAGTTCTATTCCAAGTGCTTTGCAGCATTTAAGACCCCCGCCTTTTTCCCTTATTATTCCGGCAATTGTTTTTGCTGCGGCAAGGTCACTACTATCAAGGTTTATATTATATGCGCATAAAAACTTCCTGCAACCTACTGCAATCGCGCCGAAACTCTCATGCGGCCTTTTAGGTCCGAAATCCGGTTTCCAAATAGGTTGCATCATCTTTTGATTAAGGCCCTCGAAGTTTCCTTTTCTACAATCAGCGAGATTTTCATGCTCTTTAATTAGTGCGGATTTATCATACAAGTAAACAGGTATTCCTTGCTTACCTATTTCGCGCGCTACGTCAATAGACAGCTCAATCGTCTCCTCTACGCTTACGCCCTTGACCGGGATGAAAGGCATAACATCAACTGCGCCCATTCTGGGATGCTTTCCTTCGTGTTGCCTTAAGTCTATGCACTCTAAAGCACGCCTAACCATATCCAGCGCAGCTTTTTTTAATGCGTTAGGCTCGCCAAGAGCGGTTATAACGGAGCGGTTATGGTCTTTATCTGAAGTATAATCAAGAAGCTTTATGCCTTCTCTGCCACGAAAAGCATCAACTATCTTCTCAATTACTTCTGCCCTTCTTCCTTCACTGAAATTAGGCACGCATTCTATAATCTTATCCATTTGCTTAAAATCTCACTAGTAACTAAAACTTCTTAAAAAAAATTTGCCAAGCCTATGCGAGACAAATCTTTTTTATTGTTACAAATTGCTTTTATTCAAGGACGGCTTTAATTCGTCTTATACCGGCAGAAGATGACTGCTCTTTTACGATTCTGAAATGTCCAAGCTCTCCGGTAGACTCAGCATGCGGTCCGCCGCACACTTCTTTTGAGTACTCGCCCATTGTATAAACCTTAACCTTTTCTCCGTATCTGCTTTCAAAATGTGCCTCAGCGCCGGCTTTTTTAGCTTCATCAAGCGTCATTTCTTCGCAAGTAATTTTTACGTTTGCACTAATTGCGTCATTTACTGACTGCTCAACTTCCTTTAACTCTTCTGCCGTGAGCGGGCGCGGGAAATTGAAATCAAAACGAAGCCTTTCTTCGGTAATATTACTTCCTTTTTGGCTTACATTAGGATCGTTTAGAACTTTTTTAAGTGCTGCGTGCAAAAGGTGCGTTGCCGAATGAAGTTTAACAGTTTTTTCGCTGCTGTCTGCAAGTCCGCATTTAAATTTCTGCTCGGCTCCCGCCTGACTCTTTGCCTGGTGCTCTTTATATGCGGCGTTATATCCGTCCATATCTACTTTAAGTCCGCTTTCCGAGGCCAGTTCTATTGTCATTTCTATCGGGAAACCATAAGTTTCAAATAGATTGAATGCGGTTTTACCAGAAATAGTGTCTCCCACCTGATGCGTACGGATTCCCTCAAATTTTCTTATTCCGGCATTCAGCGTTTTTTCGAATCTTTCTTCTTCAGCATCTATTTCGCCAATAATTTTATCCCTATTAACTTCAAGTTCTGAGTATACATCCTTGTAGCTAGCAATAATAACCTCGGCAACTTTTGAAAGCAGACCCTTTTCTCCGCCAAGCACTTTAATGTAGCGCACAGCCCTACGAAGCAATCTTCTTAGGATATATCCCTGATCGACGTTAGAGCAAGTTACTCCTCTTTCATCGCCTATAATCATTACGGCAGTGCGTATATGGTCTGCTACAACTCTGATTGCTTTAGTAGTAGCCTCATCACTTCCGTACTTCTTTCCGGTAAGTTCTTCTATTTTTGCTATAATTGGTAAAAATACATCAGTAGAATAAACAGAATCTACACCCTGCGCGGTCTTGATCGTTCTTTCTAGCCCCATTCCAGTATCAACGTTTTTTTGCGCTAAAGGCTCGTATTTTCCTTCTGCATTTTTATTGTATTGCATAAACACGTCGTTCCATACTTCAAGGTATTTTCCGCACGAGCATGCCGGAGAGCATTCGCTTGAGCACGCCGGGATTCCGGTATCTACGAACATTTCCGTATCCGGACCACACGGGCCGGTTGTACCTGCCGGACCCCACCAATTATGCTCTTTAGGAAGGAAGAATATTCTATTTCTTGGAATGCCCGCTTTTTCCCAGTAGGAAGCGGATTCTTCGTCTCTAGGACAATCCTCGTCACCCGCAAATACCGTAACCGAAAGTTTTTCGGGGTCTATGCCAAGGTACTTTTCGCTTGTTAAAAACTCATAACTCCAGGCAATCTGTTCTTTTTTAAAGTAGTCGCCCAGTGACCAGTTTCCGAGCATTTCGAAAAATGTAAGATGAGAGTTATCTCCTACTTCATCTATATCTCCGGTTCTGACGCATTTTTGAACATCGGCAAGTCTGGTTCCGCCCGGATGCTTTTGTCCAAGCAGATACGGAACAAGCGGATGCATTCCGGCAGTAGTAAATAGTACTGTCGGGTCATTCTCGGGAATTAAAGACGCTGAGCTTATTATCGTATGCCCTTTTTCCCTATAAAAATCCAGCCACATCTTTCTTAGCTCGTTAGATTTGATTGATCTCATTGTAATAATCCTATTATGTCAAATTGTATTCGTTTATTTGGTGAGCAAACCTATTAGTTCGCTTATTCTATTTATTTTAAAAGCGCTAGGGTAAGCCTTTATCTCGTCTGGGCTTCCAAACCCGTAAAGCGCAAATACTGCGTCCAGCCCAAGCTTATATGCCCCTTCCACATCAAAAATCCTATCGCCTACCATTATGGGTCTATTTCCTACGATTGCCTCGCGGATTTTATCTGTCTTATCTGATACTGACGGGGGTGCGTCATAAGCACAAATTTTATCAAAATAATCAAAGATTCCCGCTTTAATCGTTATTTTTTCGACGCTTTTTTGGAGTTTTCCACTTGCAATCGTGCATCTTATCCCAAGTTCTTTTAACTTAATGAGCGTTTCTTCTACACCTTCATAAAGCTTAAAATTGAATATGCCCGTTTTGCCGTACTCAGCTCTGTAGCAATCTACCGCAGCGTCTACAACTTCTGGTGGAAGATGCATATATTCCTTGAAAGAAAACTTTAGCGACGGGCCTATGAATTTTTTCAGCGTTTCACCATCAGGCCTTTGAATGTTTAATTTATCGCAAGCATAAAGAATCGTCGCATATATTCCGGCGCTGTTGTCTATAATAACGCCGTCAAGGTCGAATATAACGTTGTCGTAAATAAGCGACATAATCAGCTCTTTGGTTTATATGAATCTTTTAGGCCAACGATTCTATTGAATACAAGCCCGCTAGAATTTATATCCCGAACGAAATAACCGTTACGTACAAACTGAAGCGAAGTTCCTTTAGATGCGTCTAAGAGGCATTTCTCGCCTTTTCCGTAAAAGATCTTGAGTGAATTAGGATTCATTCTATCCGCAAAGTTTTCATGAATGCCGTCAAAAGGCAAAAGCAAATAGTCATAAATCCTTGCTTCTATATCTACGCAGTTCTTAGCATCCACCCAGTGAATGACTCCTTTTGCTTTAACTCCTTCAACGTCCACTCCGTTAGATCCGTCTAGAACCTCGCAAATAACAGTAGTATCCTTGCCTTCTCCTTCGTGTCCTACGCACTTAACGATATAGGAGTTCTTAAGCCTAATCACTGCACCTTCGGTTAACCTCTTGTACTTAGGCGGAGGGTCGGCAGAATAATCGTCTGCTTCAATAAACAGCTCGTTTGAAATGGTAACTTCTCTTTTTAATGGCTGCTCTAAGCCGGGAAGCACTTCTTCGTAGGAAACATCCGACCAGTTGTCGTCTCTATTGATTATTTTCAGTTTAATCGGGTTTAAAACTGCCTGAGCGCGGTGAGCAGATATGTTCAACTCAGCTCTAATGCTCGCTTCAAGCATTTCGGGCGCACACTCGCTGTCTGCTTTAGATACGCCAGCGGCTTCAATAAAATTCAATATGGAAGAAGGCGTATAGCCTCTTCTTCTCAGTCCACATAAAGTTGGCATTCTAGGGTCGTCCCAGCCATCAACAAGGCCTTCGTCAACGAGCTTTTTTAAATATCTCTTGCTCATTATGGTGCGTTCTATATTTAGCCTTGCAAATTCTCTCTGAATCGGAGAAAAAGGAAAAAACTCTTTTATGTTATCCGTTACCCACTCATAAAGCGGACGATGATTTTCAAATTCTATAGAGCAAAGCGAATGCGTAACGCCTTCTATTGCGTCCTGAATAGGATGAGCGAAGTCATAAAGCGGATAAATGCACCACTTATCCCCCTGACGATAATGTCTGGCGTGTAAAACCTTGTATATAACAGGGTCGCGCATGTTTATATTGGGGCTTGCCATATCAATCTTAGCGCGTAGGCATAACTCTCCGTCTGCCACTGCCCCGGATTTCATCTTTTCGAATAATTCGAGATTTTCTTCTATAGGCCGGTTTCTGCATTCGCTTTCAATGCCCGGAGTTGTCAGCGTGCCTCTTTTAGCGGTCATTTCTTCAGGGGTGATATCATCGACATATGCAAGCCCCTTCTTTATTAGTAAAACTGCGCATTCGTAGGTTTTCTGGAAATAATCAGATGCGTATTTGATTTCACCTTCCCAGCCGAGCCACTTTGCATCGCGAATAATCGCACTGACATACTCGTCGTCTTCTTTTTCCGGGTTGGTATCGTCAAATCTTAAGTTGCACTTGCCTCCGTATTTTTTTGCGGTCATAAAGTAATTGATGTAAATACTTTTGGCGTGCCCTATATGAAGATATCCGTTCGGCTCAGGCGGAATACGTGTTAGAACGTGATCTGTTCTACCACTCTTTAAGTCTGCCTCTATAAATTCCTCTATAAAATTTCCCATTAAAATAGTCCTGTAATCTTTTCAGTATCCGTATCTATGTTCATAGACACCGCAGCCGGCTTTTTGGATAGTCCCGGCATCAAAAGTATCTTGCCTGTAACTGCTACTATGAACTCAGCTCCCGCTCTATAGCGCAGCTCTCTAACAGTTATATCGAAATTCTCAGGCCTTCCAAGTTTCTTTTCGTCGTCCGATAAACTGTACTGAGTTTTTGCAATACATACAGGCAGCCCTTTACAATCAGGGTTTTCAGAAAGTATTTTTAACTGCGCTGCGGCTTCATCTGTATAGATAACAGAGCGAGCGCCATATATTTTCTTTGCGATATTCTCAATTTTTTCGCTGATTCCCTCGCTGAATACGTATGGATGCTCCATCTTACCGGAATAACTATCCATTAAAGAGCAAACCTTTTCGGCAAGTTCTCTTCCGCCTTCGCCGCCTTTAGCCCAAACGTCGGCAAGGACAACTTCGGCATTGCGCTTAGCACATTCTTTTTTAAGATATTCTATTTCTTCGTCAGTATCTTCTACGAATCTGTTGATTGCAACGACGCAAGGCAGTTTATATACATTCGTGATGTTCTCTACGTGTTTAAACAGATTCGGAGCACCTTTTTTTAACGCTTCGACATTCGGAAAAACAGTTTCTGCTTTAGGCACTCCTCCGCCGTACTTAAGTCCTCTTATAGTTGCAACAACAACTACGCAGCTAGGAGTAAGTCCGCCTACTCTACACTTAATATCCAAAAACTTTTCAGCGCCTAGGTCTGCGCCGAATCCAGCTTCCGTAACAACGTAGTCCGCAAAGGAAAGCGCAGTTTTTGTTGCTACGATGCTGTTGCATCCGTGCGCAATATTGGCAAAAGGTCCGCCGTGAACAAAAGCAGGGGTTCCTTCTAGCGTTTGAACGAGATTTGGTTTAAAAGCATCCTTTAGAAGTATTGTCATCGCTTCTTCAGCGTGGATATCTTTTGCAAAGAGCTGTTTTCCGCTTTCATCAGTTCCGATTACAATATTTCCTAGCCTGCGCTTTAAGTCCGCAAGATCTCGGCTTAGACAAAAGATTGCCATTACCTCGCTTGCTGCAGTTATATCAAAGCCGTCGTCACGCTCGTTGTAACCAATCCCGCATCTAATTCTTCTGAGTGAGCGGTCATTTAAATCAAGACATCTTCTATGAGTTACGTTAGCTATTTTTAGCTCGTTTCCCTGAAAGATGTGGTTATCTATCATTGAGGAAAGTAAATTGTTTGCAGTAGTGATTGCATGAAGGTCTCCTGTGAAATGTAGATTAATTTCATCCATAGGAACGACCTGAGCATATCCTCCGCCTGCTGCTCCGCCCTTAACTCCGAAAACAGGACCTAAAGAAGGCTCTCTTAGAGCAAGACAAACATTTTTGCCGTTTTTAGCCATTCCGTCTGCTAGACCAATCGAAACGGTTGTCTTTCCTTCTCCAGCCGGAGTGGGATTTATGGCAGTAACAAGAACCAGTTTGCCGCTTTTTGCACCTCTTTTTGTGACTTTCGCTTTGTACTTTCCATACAACTCGAGGTCGTCCTCATTAATACCAAGTTTTAAAGCCACATCTTTAATGTGCAAGGGTTTTATAGAAGATGCGATTTCAATATCTGACAGCATACCAATTCCTCCTTAAATCTACTGAATTTATTATATAACAAGGGTTGTTTAAAACTCAAATGTTTGACCCGAAAGTTTAATTAGACTCGCCTGAACCGGCAAAAAGATTACCCAGTTTTTCATTTAGGTCTATTATGAAATTTTTAAGCATAGAGTATCTCTTTTTTATGTAGTTGTTCGAAATCATCCTGCGAACGCATTCTTCGCTTCCCACAATGACTACAAGTCTTTTTGCACGCGTTACAGCGGTGTAAAGCAGATTTCTTGTCATAATAAGATAATTTGCGCTTATTATGGGAATAACGACGGCGTCATATTCACTTCCCTGACTTTTGTGAACTGTTATCGCGTATGCTAGAACAAGTTGTTTTCTGTCTTCGCCGGAGTAGTGTGCAACGCGCCCATCTTCAAAAGTGATTTCCACTTCGCCGCTACCCGGATAGACAGCTGACACGACGCCCATATCGCCATTAAAAATGCCTTTTCCTTCTATGCCATACCTAAGCCACTTAATGTCATAATTATTTACGGTATGCATTACTTTATCGCCGCGGCTGAATTCGCTGTCTAAAACCTCTACTTTTTCGCTTGGACTGCCTATAAGCGCTCTTCTCAGCCTATTATTAAGAGCAGTAGTCCCCGCTAGGCCGGTTTTGACCGGACAAAGCACCTGAATCTTATCCGCACTTAAATTTAGATACGAAGGAAGCCGTTTTGTAACAAGGGATTCTATTAGAGAAGCTGTCTCCTCTTGACTAGATGTCTTAATAAAGAAGAAATCCGAGTTTTTCTTCGTTAGATCCGGGCATTTTCCGCTATTAATTTCGTGCGCTGCCCTAACGATCATGCTTCCGCCCTCCTGGCGGTAAATATGTGTAAGCTTACTTACCGGTATTATCCCAGAGTTTATTATATCTGCTAGGCAGTTTCCTGGCCCTACGCTAGGAAGCTGATTCGAGTCGCCGACAATAACTAGCTTAATGTCGTCCGGCAAAATGGATAAAAGGCGTTGAAGCAGACTTACATCCACCATTGAAAACTCGTCTATTATAACGACCTCTGCCCTGATCCGGCCTTCAAAAATGATTTCATCGCTCAGCAAAAGCCGGTGTATTGTAAAAGCAATATCCCCGGTAGCTTCGCTAAGCCGTTTTGCAGCGCGGCCAGTAGGTGCGAGCAGTCTAATCCGCTTGTTGTAATAGCCTAAAATATGCCTGATGCACTTAATGATTGTCGTTTTGCCCGTTCCAGGGCCTCCGGTTATAACGGATACTCCGCTATTTATTGCCGACTCTATTGCATTTTTTTGGTCCTTATGAAAGCTAACTCCGTTTATGGATTCGAATTCTGCGATTAGCGAATCACAATTCATTTTTATTGTGTTAGTTTCGCTTGCTATTTTTATTAGTCTCATTGCAGCGCGGCTTTCCGCGATATAGTGCTCGAAGTGCATTAGCCCAGGCTCGCCGTCGCAGTCCACCTCTCTAAGCTTTCGCTCTATTATAAGGCTGTCTATAGCCGAATTAACTGAAACTTCTTCGCACTCTAGTAGTTTAACTGCCTGCTCGCAAATCTCTGCTTTGAAAATAACGGTATTACCCGTTCTTTCAGCGTTTTCTAGCATAGCGTGCAGCACTCCGGCCTTAATTCTAAACATGCTGTTTTTATCTATTCCGATTGCCCTAGCAAGCTTATCGGCGCTTAAAAATCCTATGCCGTCTATATCTTCAATTAACTTGTACGGATTGGATGAAGCCGTCGCAATCGTATCCTGACCATATATGTTATATACCTTTATAGCCATATTGGGAGTCATGCCCTGCATTAGAAAAGTTATTGCGTCTGCTGCGTTTTTAACGTAAGCATAGGACTCAGCTACAGATTTTGCGGTTTTTTTGCTAAAGCCTGAAATAAGAGTAAGTTTTAAAGGCTCTTTTTCTATTATCTCGAGGGATTTAACTCCGAACATTTTTATAATGCTCTCTGCTTTTTTAGGACCTATTCCCTTTATTAGCCCGGAAGAAAGAAACCTAAAGAGCGAATACTCACTTTCTGGCATAGTAATTTTTACCGAATCCGCCTTTATCTTAAAACCAAACCTAGGGTTATCTACGAGCTTGCCTTCACACGTAACGAACGATCCTTCAGACACAGGCGGAAAAACTCCGACCACCACATAAGGATGACAATCGGCGTCTACTAGCGCAATGGTATATCCGTTTTCCTCATTGCGAAAGCGAATCTCTTCTACTATGCCTTTTATTTGAATGTCTTCGTTCATTACTAAAAACATATAGCGGCGTACTTTAAAAACACCGCTATTAGCTTGATATTTATTTTGAAAGCAAATACTCTTTTATTTTTTCGACTTTATCCAGTTTTTCCCAGGGCAGATTTTCTTTTCCGAAATGCCCATAATTGGTTGTTGAAGCATAAATGGGCGTTCTAAGATTAAGCTGCTGTATTATGGAATAAGGACGAAAATCAAAAAACTTGTTGATTATTTCAAGGATTTTATCGTCTGCTACCCTACCAGTGCCAAACGAGTCAACCGCAAGAGAAACGGGCTTAGCGCGCCCAATAGCATATGCAACCTGAACTTCGAGCTTGTCAGCTAAGCCAGCTGCAACCATATTCTTGCAAACATATCTAGCGTAGTAGCTTGCGCTTCTATCCACTTTCGTAGGATCTTTACCACTGAAAGCTCCGCCCCCGTGCGGCACTACGCCCCCGTAAGTATCTACAATTATTTTTCTTCCTGTTAGACCGCTGTCGCCTGCCGGACCGCCTAGGACGAATCTTCCGGAAGGATTAACTAAATATTTTGTTTTATCATTTATATACTTAGCGTCGATGCTTTTTTTAATAACTTCGTTAATAATGTCGCGTCTTAGCTTATCCTGGTCAATGCCGTCTTCATGCTGAGTGCTTACTAAAACCGTATCGATGTACTTAGGGATGCCATCCTTACCATAAGCAATAGTAACCTGAGCTTTTCCGTCAGGTCTAAGATATGGAATAATGCCTTCCTTTCTAACAAAAGCAAGTCTTTTTGATAGAGCGTGCGCAAGGACAACGGGAAGCGGCATATACTCTGTAGTTTCATTCGTTGCATAGCCAAACATCATTCCCTGGTCGCCTGCGCCGAGAGAGTTTTCTATCTCCTCATCTCCTAGGCGCTGCTCTAAAGAGTAATTCACTCCGCCTGCAATATCCGGTGACTGCTTTTCTATTCTAACGACTACTTTGCACGAGTTAGGGTTAATGCCCATTTCTTCGCTACTATAGCCTATTTCCTTAATAGCATTTCTAGCTACTAATTCCGCATCGATAACAGCAGTCGAAGTAATCTCACCAAAAATGATAATAGTATTAGTAAAAGCGCACACTTCACAGGCAACTCTGCTCATTGGGTCAAGGCTGATAGCACTATCTAAAATGCTGTCGGCTATATAATCACAAAGTTTATCCGGATGCCCTTCGGTAACGCTCTCGGAAGAAAAGAGTCTAATGCCAGAGTCTATCATACCTCAAACTCCTTGAGCATTTTTTTAACGAGTTTAACAATCTCTTTTGCGGCTGATAGCACTGGAAATTCTGTTTTAATGGTTTTATCTCTACTAACAACTTCGACAACTGCTCTTTCGTTTGTTTTAGGGCTTACAATCACTCTTAGAGGCACTCCGAATAAGTCTGCGTCAGCAAACATAAATCCGGGGCGAACTTCTCTATCGTCGTAAAGCACTTCGATTCCAGCCCGCTCTAAGCTCTTAACCAGCTTTTCTGCGGTTTTGGTTACGTCTTTGTCGCTTACTCTAAGGTTACAAACCTCAACCTGCCAAGGAGCGATTGAGATCGGCCAAATGGGGCCGTACTCGTCCCTGCTTTCCTGACAAACCGCAGCAATAAGTCTTCCGACTCCTATTCCATAGCAGCCCATAATGGGATACTGCGCAGTATTTGCAGCATCAAGGTATGTCATTTCCATAGATTTTGTATACTTATCTCCCAGCTGGAATATGTTACCTATTTCAATTCCTCTGGATATCCTTAGTGTAGGCTTTCCGCATACAGGGCAGATTCCACCCTCTTTTGCTTTTGCTACATCAACGTATTTAACTTTCCCTATATCTCTTTCTATGTTTAGTCCGGTGTAGTGAACGTCTACCTCATTGCCTCCGGCAACAAGATTCGCTGCGCCTTGAAGAGATTTGTCGTAAACGATAGTAGCGCTCGTTTTAAGTCCGTACGGACCACAGTAACCGGCAACTAGCCCTGCACATTCAACGTCGACTGCTGGATGAATTTCTTTTTTAAGGTAGTTTCTAAGCTTAGTCTCGTTAACTTCTAGATCTCCGCGAAGGAACACTACAACGTATTTGTCCGTAAGATTCTCTTGATACATTACTGCCTTGCATGAGTTTATAACATCGGCATTTAAAAATTTACAAACGTCTTCAATAGTTTTCTTGCCGGGAGTAGGCACTTTTTTAAGCTCATTAGGCGTAGCTGCTTCATTGCAAACAATGCTGTCAGCTACTTCCATATTAGATTTATAGCCACAGTCGCATAAAACGAGCGTATCTTCACCTATATCTGTCAGAGCCATATATTCATGAGAGATTTTACCACCCATCATACCGGAATCGGACTTAACGGCAATAAAGTTTTTAAGACCACATCTTTTGAAAATGCGGTTGTAAGCTTCATATGCCCTTTTATAATACTTTTCAAGATCCTTTTGTGAGGTATGGAAGGAGTATGCATCCTTCATCGTAAACTCTCTAACTCTAATAAGGCCACCTCTAGAGCGAGGTTCGTCTCTGAACTTAGTTTGGATTTGATAAATCATATATGGGTACTGGGTATACGACTTTGCTACGTTTGAAGAAAGTTGAACAGCAGCCTCTTCGTGAGTCATTCCAAGGACCATTTTATTGTCCGAACGGTCTGTAAATCTGCACATCTCGCTTCCAATGCTAGTGTAGCGGCCTGACTGCTCCCAAAGTGAAGCCGGCATTACAACAGGAAATAGAACTTCCTGACCATCGATTCTATCCATTTCTTCACGAAGTATTTGCTGAATTTTTTTAGATATTCTCTGCGTGGGAGGATAAAAAGAATAGATGCCATTAGCGACATTTTTCATATATCCGCCACGAAGCATAAGCGCCTGGCTTTCAATCTGACAATCTTCCGATACTGTTTTAAGTCTTTCTCCGAGTAAGTTTCTAACCTTCATTATTTAACTCCGAATAATATACCTTTCTTATAGAAAGATTATATATATTTATGCCTATTTGTGTCAACAAAACTGCAAATTCATAAGCCGTAACTTTGTCCAAAAATGGGTTCATAACTATGCCAAAAAGCGTTGCAAATAGAAAACCGCCCGAAAAAACGAGCGGCTTTATTTAGATACAAGTCAAAAGAACTGATTATGCTTTAAAACACTTGATGTGGAATAGATTGTCCATAACTGAATGTATCTCAAGGCACTCGTCGGTATCCCCGAGCCTATAATACATTTCCCTTCCTACTCTTCTAGAAACGATGAGCCCGGCAGTTTTTAGCTCTTTTAGGTGATGCGCTACCGCTGGGCTAGACATTTCCATAAGCGCTGCTATCCCGCGAACGCACTGCTCGCTGTGGCATAGAATCCAAAAAATTCTAAGTCTCGTGGCATCTCCGAGCTGACCGAAAGCAGCCGCGATTTTTTCGCAGTCTGCTTTTTCCGGCATTCTTTCAGCTAAAAGCTTATTGTTGTGTCCGTGTTCGTGTTCCATTATACTCCAGGGCAATAATCGTTGAGATAGCGGTAAACTTCGCTTGCCGGCATACTGCCTTTAATTAGCGCACTTCCGCTATGCGTTCTGTTTTCCTTCTTGATTGTTTCGCTGTCAACCGAAGTTAGGAAGCCATCGTAGTCGACTAAAACAATTTTGCAAGGTTCGTTCATAACAGCGGCATAAAGAAGCTTTGTTCCGTTATTCGGCTTAGTCTTAGTTAGGTCTATAATCTTTATTCCCTTTCTATATCTAGCCATAACGTCTATATCTTTGACTGCAACCTTCTTTCCGAAGCTTCTGTCTGTAACAAGAGTAATTATGTCTGAAGGACTAACCTGTTTAATCAAAACGCAGTAGTCATTGTCTGCAAGCTGAATTCCTTTAACGCCTGCTGATATTCTATGCTGAATGGGAATGTCGCTCATTTCGGCGTTTAGAGTAAGCCCAAGCGCTGTAACAAACATTAGCGTTGCATCCTTTCTTTCCTCTTCTACGCAAATAACCTCATCGTCAGGGTTGAGCTTGCAGGCCTGGAAAGAAGTCTTCGTTACGGTATACTCGCTCCAAGGCGTCTTCTTTATCATGCCAAGCTTAGTATAGAACAGAAGATTTCCTTTTTGAGGAAGCTTGTCTTTGTAGCTCGTTGCAAAAATAATCCTTTCGTTTTCTTCTGCTCCGGGGAATATCTTTTTAAGCGGCTGGCCGGCTTCTTTCCACTTTCCTTCCGGGAGCTGTTCGTAGTCGATTTTATAGCAGTTGCCAAGGTTTGTGAAGCCGAAGAATGTTTCATCCGAATTAAGTTTAATAACCGAAGTGCAGATTTCCTTTTTAGTAGTAGACTCTGAGAAATCTTTTTGTGCCATAGTGAAGTTCTTCACGAGCATTTTCTTGATATCTCCGTGAGCGTTAACTGCCACAACGCAGTCCTCTTTCGGCTTGCCTTGAGATAGATCTTGTATTACGTAATGCTTTTCGTCGTTGAGTATTTCTGTCTTTCTCTGTGACTTATACTGTCTCTTAATCTGAAGGAGCTCAGTTCTAATGGTATCCCACTGAAGTTTCTTTGAGCCTAAAATAGCGGTAAGCTCGCTGATTTTGTTTCTGATGTCGATTAGTTCCTGCTCTAGTTTATATACCTCAAGGTGAGTTAGCCTAGCTAGTCTTAAGTCAAGAATAGCCTGAGCCTGAGCGTCAGTAAGCGTAAATCTTTCTCTTAAACGCTCTTTAGCCTTAGGAGTGGAATCGGAAGTCTTAATAATTTGTATTACTTCGTCAATGTTTTGAACGGCTATTATGAGTCCGGATAGAATCTGCTCCCTCTTTTTGCTAGCTTCAAGATCGAATTTCGTTCTCTTGACTATTACATCCCTTTGGGTATCAGCATAATATGCTATTATGTCAAGCAGGCCCATTTGCTGAGGCTTGCCGTTTGCTATAGCCACCATATTGATTCCGAAAGTAGTTGAAAGCTGAGTGTATTTAAATAATAAATCGATTATTTTCTTAGGATTTCCGTCTTTTTTAACGAAAATGATAGCGCGCATGCCAAGACGGTCCGATTCGTCTCTTATATCTATTATGTCCGAAAGTGCAGGGTACTGATCTTTCTTATCGTCTTTAACCTTAAGAATGCTCTCAAGAAGCGCTGCCTTATTAACCTGGTAAGGAAGCTCGTCTATAACTATGAGCTTTTTGTCTCCGTCGCCTGCCTCTATATGCAGCTTAGCGCGCATCGTAATCTTGCCGCGCCCTGTGTCGTAAGCGTTATATAGCTCTTCTCCGCCTATTACCGTGCCGCCACCAGGAAAATCCGGGCCCTTGATGGTCTTCATCATTTCGCTCAGTTTAACGCGCGGATTGGTTATAAATAGACAAACGGCGTCAATTGCTTCTCCTAGGTTGTGAGGCGGGATATTAGTCGCCAGACCTACCGCGATTCCGTTTGCTCCGTTTACTAGCAAATTGGGGAAACGTCCCGGAAGAATGTCTGGCTCTTGAAGCGTATCGTCAAAGTTGCAAGACCAGCGGATTGTTCCCTTGTCTATGTCTCTTAAAAGTTCTAGAGCAAGCGGAGCCATTCTCGCTTCGGTATATCTCATTGCGGCAGGGCCGTCTCCGTCTATCGAACCAAAGTTTCCCTGGCCGTCTACAAGCGGCTCGCGCATATTGAAAGGCTGAGCCATTCTTGCAAGCGCTCCGTAAACGGATGTATCGCCGTGTGGATGATATTTACCAAGACAGTCTCCGACAATTCTCGCGCATTTTCTATGCGGTGTGTCCGGGCGCAGCCCTAACTCACTCATTGTGTAGAGAATTCTACGCTGAACGGGCTTAAGTCCGTCTTCAACTCTCGGCAAGGCTCTGTCGAGAATAACGTATTCGGAATAAGGCATCATGGACTCATGCATTACCTCTTCCATGTTTTTAACAACTATTTTCTCAACCGGGGGATTTGTACTTTTTTGATCTGCCATATTATTTTCCTCCTAGCCTTACTTATTCTGATTAATGAACGTATTCTTTTCGTCCATAAACCTGTCTTCTTTATTGAAGTCTGCGTGCTCTATAATGTATTGCTTTCTAGGGTCTATCGCATCGCCCATCAGCGTTGTAACAATCTTTTCTACCTCAGTTCTATCTTCGATTTGAACCTGCATCAAAGATCTTGTCTTAGGATTCATTGTGGTCTCCCAAAGCTGAGCCTGGCTCATCTCTCCGAGACCTTTGTAACGCTGAAGCGTATAGCCTTTACCGAATCTGGATTTTGCGTCATCGAGCAGTGCGTCGTTATATACGTATTCCACTTGATCTTTCTTTGAAAGCTTATATAGAGGAGGCATTCCTATGTAGACGTGTCCGTTAGTAATGAGTTGCTCCATATATCTATAGAAGAACGTCAGTAGAATCGCCTGTATGTGTCCGCCGTCTTGGTCTGCATCAGAAAGAATTATTACTTTGTGGTAGTTTAAGTTGTCTATATTGAAATCATCGCCTATTCCCGTTCCAAGCGCGGAGATAATCGTTCGTATTTCTTCATTTTGAAGTACCTGGTCAAGTCTCTTTCTCTCTGCGTTAAGCGGTTTGCCTCTTAAGGGGAGTATTGCCTGATAAGTTCTATCGCGCCCCTGCTTAGCCGTGCCACCTGCCGAGTCTCCTTCTACAATAAACAGCTCATTAAGCTCTGGCTTACGGCTAGAGCAGTTAGATAGCTTTCCAACAAGATTGAAGTTATCAGCGCTGCGCTTTAAGCGTGCCTGCTCCTTTCCTTTTTGAGCGGCCTCTCTTTCGAGTTTCGCGCTCATCGCCTTTTTCATCATTACGGTAAGCACGGCGTTGTTTTTATCTAGATACTCAACGAGTTTTTGACTTATGAGGTTTTCCATTGCCGGGCGAACGAAGGGATTGCCGAGCTTTGTTTTGGTCTGGCCTTCGAACTGAACGTTCTGCATCTTAAGCGATAGCACCGCTGTAAGCCCTACTCTAAAGTCGTCGCCTACAAGGTTTTCGTCCTTATCTTTAAGCAGGTTGTTCTTTCTAAGGTAGTCGTTCATTACTTTTGTAAGCGCTGCTTTAAAGCCCGTTTCATGCATTCCGCCTTCTGGCGTCGGAATATTGTTTACGAACGAGAAAATATTCTCGCTGTAAGTATCCGTATACTGGAAAGCAAGTTTCATATATATGCCTTCGCGCGTTCCGTCAAAATACACCGGGTCCGGATGCAAAGGATCTTTCGCCTCGTTTAAGTATTTAACGAAATCCGAAATACCGCCGCTATAGCAGTATTCAATCCTAAGCGGCTGATCGCCTCTCATCTGACGCTCGTCAGTCAGCGTTATTTTTATTCCGTCATTTAAGAATGCGAGCTCACGCATCTTTTTGGAGATGACATCAAAACTGAAATTCGTTGTTTCGAATATGCGGTCGTCCGGCAAGAACCTTACATATGTTCCATGGTTCTTTGTCTTCTCTCCGGTATTAAAAAGCGGAATCTTAACAAGTCCGCCGTGAACCTGTCCATGCTCATCTTCGCGGCTCTCAAACTCAGCTCTATAAACAGAGCCGTTCCGGTATACCTGAACGTTTAGCCACCTTGAAAGAGCATTAGTAACCGAGGCGCCTACGCCGTGAAGGCCGCCTGACGTCTTATATGTGTCGTTATTGAATTTTCCGCCTGCATGAAGTTTAGTAAATACAACCTCAACGCCGCTTATCCCCATTGTCGGATGAACATCCACCGGAACGCCTCGCCCGTCATCTAAAACCGAAGCACTTCCGTCGGCGTGAATAGTTACATCAATTGTGTTACCAAAGCCATTCGAGACCTCATCAATGGAGTTGTCTATTATTTCCCAGAGAATGTGGTGGAGTCCCTTTGTACCAGTTGAACCAATATACATTCCCGGACGCATTCTGACTGCGTCTAGCCCTTCAAGAATTTGAATATCCTGTGCACTGTATTCCTTAACCAATTTTTTCTCCCATTTTATAGATACTATATTTTGTGGAAATAAAAAATAAAAACCACTATGGGTAGTATATCATAGTGACTTTGAAATGACAATACCTATTTATGCAGAAATTATAAAAAAAATCTCATAAAAACAATTAAGACAATTTCAGATAAAAAAGCACTGAATATTTATTCAAAAATACGAATTAATATTCAGTGTTATGCACTTTAATCTGTTGGTCTTGTTATTCCGACTTCGCGTTCGACGTTAAAAATAGTCCACGGGAACTTTTCGGGAGGATATGCCCTAAAGGTCATTATTTTCTCTGTAGTCGGATGAATAAAGCGAAGCGAATATGACCATAGGCTTAGCCCAATATTTGGCTGGTTCTTTCCATACTTTACGTCGCCGTAGAGCGGGCAGCCAATTGAAGCGAACTGAACGCGTATCTGGTGGCTACGACCGGTATGAAGCCTTACGTCAGCTAGAGCTAGTCCCTCCTTTTGGTCAATTATATTATAGTCAAGCACGGCTTTTTTAGCGCCTTCAGTTGCCATAGGCACAATTTTTACCATATTGCACGAGGCGTCTTTAGCTAGATAGTTAACAAGTCTATCTCTATGCTGAGCAGGGCTAGAAGCCAGAACCGCTAGATATTTCTTTTCAAGCTCCCCTTCTACGATTTGAGCTGAAAGTCTCGCTGCGGCTTTAGAAGTCCTAGCAAACACCATTAGCCCGCCTGTCGGGCGGTCAAGTCTATGTACAAGACCTAGGTACACATTCCCCGGCTTATTGTATTTTTCCTTAATATACTCCTTTAAAAGAGAAAGCATATCCTTATCTTCGCTTGAATCTTCCTGACTCGGAACGCCTTGAGGCTTAATCACAACAAGCAAATGGTTATCTTCATATAGAATTGTTATATCTTTATAGTCCATTTTATTCCTTTACCCAAAGCGCAGAGCACCCGCAAGGTAGTTCGATTCCTCTATCCGATGTTGGAATAGTGAGTTCCTCCGCCGTAATTTTTCCTTCCGGAAGACAGGCCTTAAGCAAATTAGACATTACCGTAGGCTGAAGGCCGGTTGTATAAGAACTAATTAGGAAAAAGAGCGGCCGAGCTGAAAGAAGCTTAGCAGTCTCAGCTACTAAAGATGCTATATCCTCTTCAAGCTTCCATTTTTCTCCACCTGGTCCGCGGCCATATGAAGGAGGATCCATAAGAATTCCGTCATATTTATTCCCACGTTTTATTTCGCGCTGAACGAACTTTAAACAGTCGTCCACGATATATCTGATTCCGTCAGATGGGCAGGACGAAAGAAGTGCATTGCTCTTGCATCGCTCAACCATATTTTTAGCAGCGTCAACGTGAGTAACGAACGCTCTA
>JAGCYK010000002.1 GCA_017960845.1 Clostridia bacterium
CGCTCTTGCCCAGGCAAATGAACTAGCTAGCAAGGTAAACGATAAAAATATCATTATTGTTGTTAAAGTCGGTGCAAATGGAAAATTATTCGGGGCGCTCAACACACAAATGATTTCGGACGGGTTTAAAAAAGAAGGGATTAACTTAGATAAAAAGAAGATTGTTTTAGACGAGCCCATAAAAACGACAGGCGTATACCAGCTTACCGCAAAAATAGCGGCAGGTGTCTCCGCAAAATTTAAGGTTACTGTAAAGGCGGCAGAATAATATATGCACTTTGAATTCGACAGTCATTCTTTCGCTGAAAAATATAATTATAGTGGTAAACTGGGGGCAACGTGCTCCGGGAATGAAACTACATTTCGCCTTTGGGCGCCAACTGCCGAAAAGGTCTTTTTAAACATATATAAAGAGCCATCTAAAAGGAGCGATGAAGATATAATCCGTCAGCCTATGTCATTGCTTGGAAGCGGAGTCTTTTTTGCTTCATTTAAAAGAAACTATCACGGTTGGTATTACACATATAGCGTAAGACATTCTTTTGGAATCGAAGTTGAAACCATAGATCCGTATGCACTGTCATCAGGGCTAAACGGCAAAAAGGGGATGATAGTCGACCTTAAGAGCGCTTCTATTAATCCTTGCGGCTGGGATAATGACTGCCCGGTAAGGCTGAAACAATACACGGATGCTGTTATTTATGAAACTCACGTTAGGGACTTTTCAGCTAAGTTAAATTTAAAAGAAAAGAAAAAATTCCTTGCCTTTACTATAGACGGCCTTAAAACCACTGCGGGCAGCAGCGCGGGACTAGCTCACTTAAAGGAACTGGGGATTACGCACGTGCATCTTTTGCCGGTAGCTGAGCCTGCCTCAGTCGATCAGGGCTCTTTAGACAAAGAGGACTACAATTCGTACAATTGGGGATACGATCCATATAATTACAATGTTCCTTCCGGGGTATACGCATCTAATCCGGCTGATGGCAATTTAAAGATACTTGAGCTAAGAAAACTGGTTATGGCACTCCACTCTGCTGGAATAGGTGTAATTTTCGATGTTGTATATAACCATACGTATTCTCTTGACTGCGCTCTTGCTCATACAGTCCCGGGGTATTATCACAGAAGAGATGCTGACGGCCGGCTTTCTGACGGATCAGGCTGTGGAAACGAACTGGCTTCCGAGCGACCTATGTGCCGTAGATATATAATAGACTCGCTTGTTTGGTGGGCAGAGGGATTCCATGCGGATGGCTTTAGATTTGATTTAATGGCGCTCACCGATATCGACACGATGTCCGAAATAGAGAAAAAGCTTCACGGCATCAACCCCAGCATTATTATTTACGGCGAGGGTTGGACCGGAGGGCGCTCGGCGCTTTCAGCTAGACAGTTATCGGATAAATGGAATATCTGCCGTTTAACTCCATCGAGCGGAGCAGCCGGGCCGATCGCTGTTTTTCTGATATAGTTAGAGACGGAATAAAAGGCCCCGTGTTCGATGCTAAAGAAGGCGGGTACGTTAACGGCAGGGCTTATGAAAATATGCTCAAAGTTAAGTTTGCTTCTATGGGAGGAGTATCCCCAAATTTCGGCACCAACTGGGTGGCTAGCTCAGCTTCGTGTTCAATCAACTATGTTTCGGCTCACGATAATCTTTCGCTTTTTGATAAACTCACTCTTACATGCTCTAATCAAACGGAAAGGGTAAAAAGAAATATTCTCGCGGCAGCAATTCTGTTCACAAGCAGGGGAATCCCTTTTTTCCAGGCCGGTGAAGAGTTTTTAAGAACAAAGAAAAAAGCTAGCGGAATGCCGGATGAGAACAGTTATAAATCTCCGGACTCTATTAATGGAATAGACTGGACTTTAAAAGACACTAAGGATGGAAAGGAAGTTTTCGAGGAATATAAAAAGCTGATTGCGCTTAGAAAGAGTCATCCGCTCCTTCGGATAAGCGACGCCGTCGAAATAGAAAGGGCTACTCGTTTCTTTATTTACCGCTACGATGTTATAGCCTATATGCTTTCAGGCGCAGAAGAAGAGCTCTTTATTGTTTACAATCCGCTAAACTCACTTGAGATTGATCTTCCGAAAGGTAGGTGGAAAATGATTTACGGAAAGGAAACAGGCAAAATGTTCTCCGGCAAATGCGACGTTCCGGAAATTAGCTGCCTCGTATTCGAAAAAGAATAAAAAATAAGGAGCTGTTAAGAAACCTTAGTTTCTTAACAGCTCTTTTTGTATTTATCCTGCGCAGATTTGGTGTAATGAATTTAATAATAGATAAAGACTACCTAAATGGTTCCGTGTCCTGCAATATATCCCCACCGTGCGCTAAAAACATTATACAAAAATGCAAAAAAACAAAAAAGGCACTTGTTTTGCCATAAATAAAGTCGGTATAATAATGATAGAATTAAATGCCTGCAATAGAGCCAAATACATTTACAGTTACATAACTAGTGATTACAAGCCATATCCCCAACCATATCTATATGTAAAAAAGGATAGTAAACTTAAAAAAAGGATGTTAAGAAACTAAGATTTCTTAACATCCACTTTAATAATATATTTACTCTATAGTCTGTTATTTTTTCTTTGCAGAGATTTTAGGCATTGAGCTTTTAACAATCTCGCCTATGAAAATCGTATGGAACTCGCGGCCGATGTACATATCTCTGGCAATAACGCTGTCAAGTTTTCCTGCGCCCATTTCCATAGTGTAAATAACTTTGCATTCGAAATGCATTCCGCACTCTGCGATGCCAGGGGCTTTAACAAGTTTTGAAGGCGAAAGTGTAAGGCCAAGTTCAGCGATTTTGTCGATTCCGTCTCCGGGAAGAGAGTCGCACCTATTAAGCTGGGTCGACATATCTGTAAGGGGAACGTTCAAAACGAAACTCATATTTTTTTGGATGAGCTCATTTGAGAGTTTTCTTCTTCTTACCGGGAGAATAAATACATCTCTGTTCCACATGCGCCCGATTGCTCCCCAATGAGTGCACATTACGTTCGCGCGTTCAAGTGTTCCAGAAGTAACAAAAACCCCTCCAAACTTTACTGCATTTAAAAGAGTATTTCTTTGCCGATCTGTCATTATATGTCTCCTCCTTTTTCGAAAATATTATATAATTAAATGCCCGTTTAAGTCAAGTGAAAAGTTTTACACTGCTACCGCTTAGGGCGCTTCCATAAGGTCCAATTAGGGTGCATTATCCAGCTAAAAGTGGGCCTAGTTAGGCGCGGCTAAAAGGTGCGCAATATGTTTTTGCTTAATCTTGACAATAATAAATCCCGTTAACTATAATAGGAGCATGCACGAAACGTACTCAAAACAGCCGTCTACGGTGGACTTGCTGGATTTTGACTCTTCTTTGTATAAGAGAAGCAAGAAAAAATCACTTCCTAAAAAAACGGTCAACCTGACCGGCGTTCAAAGATTTCTTCCGAATCCTTCAGAAGGGCTGACCTTAGAGCAGGTTGAATCTAGAAAAAGCGCGGGACTTGTTAATGCTGTAAAAAGGCCCGTCGGAAAGTCTTACCTCAATATTATTATTTCCAATATTTTCACATATCTGAACATATTGGTGTTTTTCGTGTTCGTTTGCATGCTGCTCGTAGTAACCCCAGAGGACTGGAGCAAGTTCCTATTTGTAGTTATTATTCTAATTAACACCGGAATCGGAATATTCCAGGAGTGCAGGTCTAAAGTTACAATAGATAAACTGCGTCTACTTACGGCGCCGTCAGCTCTAGTCGTTCGTAACGGCGTTATTATGCCTGTAAACGTTAAGGAAGTTGTCCTTGACGATATTGTGTATCTTGAAACAGGTAAGCAAATAGCAGCAGACTCTATAGTGCTTGAAGGCGTTTTCGAAGTAAACGAGTCTATGCTTACCGGAGAAAGCCTTCCCATAAAAAAGCAGCCCGGAGATATTATATATTCAGGTTCGTTCGTAGCAAGCGGAAGCGGCTATGCTAGAGTAGATAAGATCGGCGACCTCAATTACATAGAAAAGCTTTCTTCGTATGCTAAGAAATACAAAAAGCCTAAAAGCGAAATAAGCAGAACTATCAATCTCATTATAAAGATTGTATCCATAATAATGATTCCAATCGCCGCAACAATGGTTTATATGAACTATACGGCGCTCTCTGCGGATCCCATTTATGCAGGCATCAATCCTTGGGAGAGAGGAAGCGGAATATGGTACCAGATAATTACTACCACTTCAGGTGCGGTCATAGGAATGATTCCATCAGGAATGTTCCTTCTAACGACAGTCGCACTCGCCGCTTCGGTAATTCGTTTAGCTAAAAAGAAAACGGCAGTGCATGACTTAAACTGCATAGAAATGCTTGCCAGAGTAGACACGCTTTGCCTAGATAAAACCGGGACTATAACCGACGGAAGCATGAGCGTTAAGAAAGTCATAGAGATAAAGGGCGGAGCAACGGAAGACGTTGAAATCAGAGATATTATCGGCTCAATGCTTTCAGCTACCGGAGATAACAATCAAACGGCAATAGCTCTTGCTGATAAATTCGGCTACAGCTTAAAATACAAAGCGCAGTCGGTAATACCGTTTTCTTCATTAAGAAAGCTCTCTGCGGTTACTTTCGAAGGGCTTGGAACGTACGTTCTTGGCGCTCCGGATATTATCATCGGGGATATGGGACAAAGGCTAAAGTCTGTTGTCGACGAAAACGCAATGCAGGGCTATAGAGTTCTATGCCTAGCTCACTCTCTAGTGCCTATCAAAGGTGATAAGATTCCTACGGTAAAGCGTCCTATTTGCCTTATAGTCATAGAAGACCATATAAGGGAAGAGGCTTACGACACTATAAAGTGGTTTAAGGAAAACGATGTCGCCGTCAAGGTTATTTCTGGAGACAATCCTATAACCGTGTCAGAGGTCGCTCGTAGGGCAGGAGTAGAAGGAGCAGACAAATATATCTCGCTTGACGGACTCGCTAACAGCGAAGTAATAGAGGCGGCTAATAAGTATACCGTGTTCGGAAGAGTCAGCCCAGAGCAAAAGAGCATCCTTATAAAGTCGATGAAGAATAAGGGGCATACGGTTGCAATGACCGGAGACGGAGTAAACGATATCCTGGCGATGAGACAGGCTGACTGCTCCATTTCTATAGCATCAGGCGCCGAAGCCGCAAGAAACGTTTCCCACCTCGTGCTCATGGACAACAACTTCAATTCGATGCCTGACGTCGTAGTAGAGGGAAGAAGGGTTATAAACAACATAGCCAGGTCTTCTTCACTATTCCTAATGAAGACACTGATGACGATTCTTCTATCTATAACCAGCCTTATAATAGGAACGAAATACTTCTTCACGACAAACATGACGATGATGTACGAGCTTTTCATCACGGCGGTTCCTTCGTTCTTCCTTGCAATGCAGACGAATAAAAACCGTGTTAAAGGCAATTTCTTCCTAAACGTAATGAAGAGCAGCGTGCCCGGCGGGTTAACGATTGCTTTTGCCCTTCTCGGCGTATATATTTACTGGCTATTCGCCCTAGGAAACATCTCTACGCACGCAGAGTTTGACTCCGAGCTGCTTACGATGCTGACGCTGACGCTGACCTATGGCGGCTACTGCGTCCTTCTAAGGCTTTGCCAGCCGTATAATACCTATAGGATTGTTCTTGTGCTCGCTACGCTGCTTTGCTGCGCGGCCGGTACTGCAATCGAGTTCTTCTACTTAATGTTCGGGCTGAATTATGCCGCAATTAATCTTCAAGACATTCTCTTCATTATTTCAAGCGTTCTTGCATGCTACGGAGTAGTGGCTATATTCAACGCCTCAGTTGAAAAGATTCATTTGACCCCATCAGCTGAGCAAAAAGCCGGGCTTAGCGAAAAAAGCGCTGATGGCAAATAAGTAAAAACTTTTAAATGTATCATAGAGCGCGCCGCTTCTTTAAAAAGAGGGCGTGCTTTTTTTCGCGCGCCGTATGGCCTTCGGCTAGAAATGAATAGCCATAGTGTTGCAAAAAAAGCCTAAAGTGTGCTATCATCAAATATAGTTAAAGAAGGAGAAAATACTTAGGATGCCAGTAATTATACCGCGCGAACTTCCCGCAAAAGCACAACTAGAAAAAGAAAACATCTTCGTAATGACAGAAGGCCGTGCAAAAACACAGGAGATTCGGCCTCTGTCCATTGGCATTTTGAACTTGATGCCCAACAAGGAAGAGACGGAGCTAGAACTGCTTCGCCTTATAAGTAATACTCCGCTTCAGGTTGAAATCACTCTTCTTCAGACAGGTTCATACCAAGCGACTCACACGGCAGAAGGACATCTAAACTCCTTTTACCTTACTTTTGAGCAGGCCGTAAAAGACGGTCGTAAATTCGATGGTCTCATTATTACTGGCGCCCCCGTTGAGCAAATGGAGTTTGAAGAGGTTAAATACTGGGACGAACTGGTAAGTATTATGGAATGGGCGCAGAGCAATGTATTTTCGACTTTATACATTTGCTGGGGAGCAATAGCTGCTCTTCACTATTTCTATGGCATAAAGAAAGTTTCCCTTGATAAAAAACTTTCAGGTATTTACCGCCACCATACGCTTAAACGCTCGAATCCTTTAGTTCGCAATTTCGACGAGTATTTTAACGCTCCGCATTCCCGTCACAGCGGCATTGATGTCAAGGCTACTAAAAAGGAAAAGGATTTAATAATTCTTGCCGAAAACGAAGAAGTCGGCCCGTATCTTATTATAAGCAAGGATAGAAGAAAGGTCTTTGTGCTTGGTCACGGCGAATACGATAAATACACCTTAGACAATGAATATAAAAGAGATATGGCGCTTGGCAGGGAAGACGTAGAAAAGCCAATTAACTATTACGAGAACGGCCAGCCCGTTTTATCCTGGAGAGCGCACTCATCACTACTCATGAGCAACTGGCTGAATTATTATGTTTACCAGGAAACACCTTACGACATAAAAACTATTAAATAATATAAGCGGGGAAGGGAAAATGAGCAAGATCTTAATAATAGAAGACGATGCTAAAATATCCAGATTCTTATCTCTTGAGCTTGAGCACGAGGGATATAAAACCACAGTTGAGCACGACGGAAGAGAGGGCCTAGAAACTGCCCTATCCAAAGATTTCGATTTAATCGTTTTAGATCTTATGCTTCCGAGCCTGAGCGGAATGGAGATTCTAAGAAGGCTTCGCATCACTAAAGATGTGCCTGTTATTATCCTTACCGCGCGTGACCAGGTTATGGACAAAGTCTCAGGTCTAGACATCGGCGCAAACGATTATATGACGAAGCCGTTTGCCATAGAAGAGCTGCTTGCGCGCATCAGAGTGCACATAAAGAGAAAGACAGAGCAAAGCATTTACACCTGGGGAAAACTGGTTGTAGATGCCAACACTTACATTGTCAAATACGACAACCATAAGATTGAGGTTACGAAAAAAGAATTTGATTTGCTCGTTTATCTTTTGAAAAACAAGGGCGTTCTAGTCTCCCGCGGACAGATTCTAGATGCCGTTTGGGGTTTTGACTTCTATGGAGATACCAACGTAGTGGACGTATATATCCGGTATCTTAGAATTAAGATCGATGAAGCATTCTCAGTAAAAATGATTCAGACGGTGCGCGGCGCGGGATATATTATAAAAGACTGATGTCTAAAGAAAAAGTTGCAAAAATAAAGACAACCGATTTGCCCAAGGAAGGCAAGAGCTCGCAGGAGCCGGATAAAGGCCCTCGCGCTAATATTGTATTGAAAGTCCTAATGTGGATATTCTTCCCGATAGGACTTTTTGTCAAGTGGTTCGTATATTTTACCAGAAGACACAAAGTTAAACTTACTACCAAAACTTCGCTGCTTTACTCGGTTATGTTCGTCGTTTTGTTTTCTGCTTACATAGCATTTGTTTTCATCGTCGTAGAGGATTCGGTTATCAGCGGGGATTTTACTTCTTTGCATCTAAAACTAATAGTGGGAACGATTATTGTATTTTCTATCGCTACCGCTGCATTTATAACGTTCGGCGCACTAGCCGGCCAGACAATGCTGTATCCTCTTAGAAAGATAATAAAGAAACTAGATAAAATAACTGCCAACGATATGAGCCAAAGGCTAGATAAGGTTGACTCTCAAGACGAACTTATGGAACTAACCGACAGGCTCAACGAAATGCTTGACGACCTAGAAAGCTCTTTTATGCGCCAGAAAAACTTTGTTTCGGATGCAAGCCATGAGCTTAGAACCCCGATAGCCGTTATTCAGGGCTATGCGGACCTACTAGACAGATGGGGAAAAACAGACCAGGCGGTTTTAGAGGAAGCTATATCTGCAATGAAGACAGAGTCGCTTAATATGAAATCCATTGTAGACCAATTGCTCTATCTAGCTAGGCTTGGAAGTTTTAAACCAAATATAAGCGAGTTTGATTTGTCCGAAGCGATTAGCGATGTCGTGTCCGGATACATCATGACCAATAAAGAAAAGGAAATAAACGTTAAACTTGAAAGCGGCATAAGCATTCTTTCCGATAGAGCAATGGTTGTAGAGATTATCCGCATTATAGTAGACAACGCAATCAAATACACCAAAGAAGACGGCAAGATCAATATTTCCACTTTAGCTAAGCACGATGTGGTTTGGATTACCATTGCAGACAACGGAATGGGTATATCTGCCGAAGACCTACCGCACATATTCGACCGGTTTTACCGCTGTGACAAAGCTAGGGGTAGGGAGACAGGGTCTACCGGACTAGGCCTATCTATAGCAAGAAGTATTGCCGATATTCTCTCGGCTGAAATAAGCGTCAGCTCAAAGCTGAAAAAAGGCACAACTTTCGTTATAAAAATGAAAAAGAAGACGCCTTTTGTCGAGCACGGAGCCACTCATTGATAAAAGAACTTTAAAAAACAAAAAATCTTAAAAAAATTATGAAATTTATTTGACATATACTTTAAATGACTTGTAAAATGCTGTATGTAGGATAAACTGATATTTTGCCCTTTTTCGGTTTTATGTTTAGCATGATAAGAGCATTTCAGACCCCAGAATTCATTTTTAGGATTTAAAGTTGTTCAAAAAAACCGAGAAATTATTATAAAATAATAATGAAAAGCATTAAGGATGTGCATTTTTTGTGTATGTCCTTATAGTTTTTATTGTTGTGTTTTCTTTAGTCCTATCGTAGCGAATAAAAGCCGCACATTATAAAAAGGAGAGTACAATGACAGAAAGAAAAATCCGTAAAGTCAAATACGGCAACACAGAACGTCGCAGTTTCGCTCAGGTAAACGAAGTTATCGATATGCCGAATCTTGTCGAAGTTCAAAAGAAGTCGTATGCGGATTTCCTGGGCAGGGGTATTTCGGAAGTATTAAAAGACTTTTCTCCGATTACCGACTTTTCGGGAAGAATCGAATTGCATTTTCTTTCGCACCACATCGAGGAAAAATCGAAGTACAGCGAGAAAGAGTGCAAGGACCGCGATGCAACTTATGCAACCCCGCTTAAAGTAAGGGTTCGCCTTGTTAACAAGGAAAAGCAGGATACGGCCATAGAGCAGGAAGTATTCATGGGCGATATGCCTAAGATGACGCCTAACGGCTCGTTTATTATAAACGGAGCTGAGCGTGTTATCGTTTCCCAGCTTGTTCGTAGCCCCGGCGTTTATTTTTCCGATGAAACAAAGGATCTTCGCACTGGAAAGATTTACTATTCAGCTCAGAGCATTCCTTCACGCGGAGCTTGGCTTGAATACGAAATGGAGCAGGCCGGCACAATGGCTGTGCATGTTGATCGCCAGCGTAAAGTTCCCGTTACAACGCTTGTGCGCGCTCTTTCTGCAGTTACGACAAAAGACTACGGAACTGACGAAGAGATTTGCAAACTTTTCCATGACGAGCCTATCATCGTTGAGACATGCAAAAAAGACCTTGCTCATGACAATGAGAATGGTCTATTAGAGCTCAACAAAAAGCTTCGCCCTGGTGAGGTTCCCAACATTGATTCTATCGGACAGCACATCGCATCTCTCTTCTTTGATAGAAGAAAATACGATCTTTCTAGAGTTGGAAGATACAAATTAAACAAAAAGCTCTGCCTTGCTGCAAGAATAACAGGACAGGTTTCAGCAAACGATATTATCGATGAAGACGGCGCAATAATAGTTGCAGCTGGAGAAAGAATTAGCGAGGATAAGGCTTTCGAAATCCAGAACAAGGGAATCAACGAAGTAGCGCTCATCGTCCCTGGAAAGGACACTCCTTTCTACTGCATGGGTAACGGACACGTTAACCTAGAAGGATATATCGGATGCAACCCTAGAGAAATAGGCATTACCGAGTGGGTAGACTACAACGTGCTTAAAGGATATATGGAGCAAGCCGGCGGAGACGTTGACGCACTTAAGCAGATTTGCTCAGAGAACGTTGATGTTCTTTCGGTTAAGCATATTGCCGTTATGGATATTCTTTCCACCATCAACTACATCATCGGTCTTCACTACGGAGTAGGTTACACCGACAATATTGACCACCTCGGAAATAGACGCGTTCGCTCTGTTGGAGAGCTCCTTCAGAACCAGTTCAGAATCGGTATCTCCAGACTTGAAAGAGTAGTTCGCGAAAGAATGCAGATTCAGTCTGACGCTGAGCTCACTCCTCAGACACTTATAAACATTCGCCCTGTAACCGCAGCGCTCAAAGAGTTCTTTGGTTCATCACAACTCTCACAGTTCATGGATGAGACCAACCCCATTTCAGAGCTTACGCACAAGCGCAAACTTTCAGCGCTAGGCCCGGGCGGCTTAAATAGAGAAAGAGCTTCATTTGAAGTTCGTGACGTTCACTACTCACACTACGGAAGAATGTGTCCGATAGAGACTCCAGAAGGTCAAAACATTGGTCTTATCTCATCTCTATCTGCATATGCAAAGATTAACGAATATGGATTTATTGAAGCTCCATATAGAAAAGTAGAGAAAGTATATAACAGCGAAGGAAGAGTAATTGGCGGAAAGGTATCAGATAATGTTGAATATATCACCGCCGATGTAGAGGATAGATATGTCGTAGCTCAGGCTAAAGAGCCTCTAGGAGAGGACGGATGGTTTGAAAACGACCGTGTGCTTGCGCGCTACCGCGAAGATATCGTTGAGTTCGACAAAGAAGACATTGACTATGTGGACGTTTCTCCTCGTCAGCTCGTTTCTGTAGCAACAGCGCTCATTCCTTTCCTTGAAAACGATGATACAAACCGTGCGCTCATGGGCTCAAACATGCAGCGTCAGGCAGTTCCCCTTTTAAAGCCCGAAGCTCCGATTATTGGAACGGGAATAGAGCATAAGATAGCTTATGACTCCGGCGTAATGGTTATTGCAAGAGAAAGCGGCGTTGTAACATACGTAGATGCTGAAACCATAAAGATTCAAGAAGAAACCGGCGAAGCCGTTTATCGCCTCAAGAAGTTCCAGGGCTCTAACCAGGGAACATGCGTTAACCAGAAGCCTATTGTAAGCAAGGGTCAGGAAATAAAGAAAGGCGACGTGCTTGCTGACGGACATTCTACTGATAATGGAGAACTTGCTCTAGGCCGCAACATTCTTGTAGGATTCATGACCTGGGAAGGTTACAACTACGAGGACGCTATCCTTATTAGCGAGCGTATTGTTAAAGACGATGTGTTTACATCGATCCATATAGCAGAGTACGAAACAGAAGCGCGCGTAACAAAGCTCGGCGATGAGGAAATCACAAGAGATATTCCGAACGTCGGAGAGGATGCACTTAAAAACCTTGATGAAAACGGTATCGTTTACATCGGAACCGAAGTTACAAGCCAGGACATTCTAGTAGGAAAGGTTACTCCTAAAGGAGAGTCCGATTTAAGCCCCGAAGAGCGTCTTATGAGAGCGATCTTTGGAGACAAGTCTCACGAAGTAAGAGACACATCGCTTAAAGTTCCTCATGGAGAAGGCGGAATCGTAGTCGACGTTAAGGTGTTTACTAGAGCTAATAAAGACGAGATGAGCCCCGGCGTTAACAAAGTCGTTCGCGTGTACATCGCTCAAAAGCGTAAGATAGGTGTAGGCGATAAGATGGCTGGTCGTCACGGAAACAAGGGCGTTATCTCTAGAGTTCTTCCTGAAGAGGATATGCCGTTTATGGCTGACGGAACTCGCCTTCAGATCGTGCTTAACCCGTTAGGCGTTCCTTCTCGTATGAACATTGGACAGGTTCTAGAGGTTCACCTCGGACTTGTTGCAAAATCTCTCGGCTGGAAGATTGCGACTCCCGTATTCGACTCAGCGCTTGAGACAGACATAAGCAAATTATTAAAAGACAATAACCTCGGCGTTAATTCAGAGGGCGTAGTAGACGGAAAGATCCAGATGTATGACGGACGCACCGGAGAGCCTTTTGAAAATAGAACTACCGTTGGTTACATGTATATGCTGAAACTTATCCACCTTGTTGACGACAAGATGCATGCACGTTCAATCGGACCTTACAGCCTTGTTACTCAGCAGCCTCTCGGAGGAAAAGCTCAGTTCGGTGGACAGCGTTTCGGAGAAATGGAAGTTTGGGCGCTCTATGCATACGGCGCAGCAAATATCCTTCAGGAAATCATGACGGTTAAGGCAGACGACGTTGTCGGCAGAGTAAAGACATATGAGTCCATTGTTAAGGGCGTTAATATTTCAGAGCCTGGCGTTCCCGAGTCATTCAAAGTGCTCATTAAAGAGTTACAGTCACTCGGTCTTGACGTTAAAGTACTTAACGAGGATCAAAAGGAAATATCCATTAAAGATATTACCGAAGACGAGGCTGAAAGCAACGATTCTAGTCAGGTAACCAGAAGAAAGCACTATGAGTATGGCAAACTTGTTGAAGACGTAGAATATAACCTCGACAGCATAAATGATGGAGAAATCGAAGACGATCTCAGCGCACCAGCTGATCAAACGTCAACAGACTTTAAGTTCACAGACGACGATCTCTTTGGAACAGAAGTTGAGATTAAAGATATGTTCGACGATTTAGAAAACGAAAACGGCGATGACAATCTTGCAGAAGACAATTTCGATGATTTGTTATTTGACGATGACGATGAGAAGGAGGGCGAATAATGTTTGAATTAAACAGTTGCGATTCAATGGAAATAGGTATCGCGGGTCCGGATAAAATCCGCGAATGGTCTTATGGCGAAGTAACAAAGCCCGAAACCATTAACTACCGCTCGCAAAAGCCCGAAAAAGATGGACTTTTCTGTGAAAAGATATTCGGACCGGTAAAGGATTACGAATGCCACTGCGGAAAATATAAGAGAATTCGCTACAAGGGTCAGGTTTGTGACAAGTGCGGCGTTGAAGTAACAAAAGCCAAGGTACGTAGAGAAAGAATGGGACATATAGAACTTGCTGCTCCTGTAACTCACATCTGGTACTTTAAAGGCGTTCCTAGCAGAATAGGTCTCATGCTCGATATGACCCCTCGTATGCTCGAACAGGTTGTTTACTTCGTTAACTTCGTAGTAACAGACCCCGGCGAGACAGGTCTTCAGTACAAGCAGATTCTTAGCGACGCTCAGCTTATGGAAGCTAGAGAGCAGTACGGCGAAAAAGCTTTCAAAGTAGGCATGGGCGCAGAAGCAGTCAAAAAACTCCTCGGAGATATTAATATAGAAGAAGAGTACAAGGCTGTAAAAGAGATAGTAGACAACTCAATCGGTCAAAAGAAGCTTAAGGCAATTAAGCGCCTTGATATACTCGACGCGTTCAGAAAGAGTGGTTGCGATCCTACATGGATGGTTCTTGAAGCTCTTCCTGTAATTCCACCCGATCTTCGTCCGATGGTTCAGCTTGATGGCGGCCGCTTCGCAGTTTCAGACTTAAATGATTTGTACCGCAGAGTTATCGCGCGTAACAATAGATTAAAGAAGCTCATCGAGAGCAGCGCTCCGGATATAATCATTCGTAACGAAAAGCGTATGCTGCAAGAAGCGGTTGACGCTCTTATTGATAACGGTCGTCGCGGAAAGGCGGTAGCCGGCGCTGGAAACAGAGACCTTAAGAGCCTTTCAGGACTTCTTAGAGGTAAGCAGGGACGCTTCCGTCAGAACCTTCTCGGAAAGCGCGTAGACTACTCAGGTCGAAGCGTTATCGTAGTAGGCCCTGAACTTAAGATGTATCAGTGCGGACTTCCCAAAGAAATGGCTCTTGAGCTTTTCAAGCCGTTTATAATGAAAGAACTCGTTCAGCAGGGAAAAGCGCACAACATTAAGAGCGCTAAGAAGATGGTTGACCGTGCAGACAAGCAGGTTTGGGGAGCGCTTGAAAAAGTTATTAAAGAGCACCCGGTTCTTCTTAACCGTGCGCCTACACTCCATAGACTTGGTATCCAGGCATTTGAGCCCGTTCTTGTTGAAGGTAGAGCAATAAAGCTTCATCCTCTTGCGTGCGGTGCATTCAATGCGGACTTCGACGGAGACCAGATGGCTATACACGTTCCTCTTTCAGTAGAGGCACAGGCCGAGGCGAGATTTCTAATGCTTGCTTCAAACAACATTCTAAAGCTTTCAGACGGTAAGCCCGTCTGCACTCCGACTCAGGACATGGTTCTCGGTGTTTACTATCTAACAATAGAGCGTCCGAATGCAAAAGGCGAAGGCAAGTACTTCTGTGATGAAGACGAAGCAAAGATGGCTTATGCAAACGGCGAAATAGCTCTTCAGTCTAAAATTAAGGTTAGAATAACAAGAAACATTAACGGTGTAGATAAAAAGAAGGTTATTGAAACCACCATTGGAAAGATTATCTTCAACGAAGCTATTCCTCAGGATCTTGGATTTGTAAAGAGAGAAACCGAAGACGATATGTTCAAACTTGAGATTGACAGCGTTGTAGGCAAAGGTGTTCTCGGAGAAATCGTTGGTGAGACCTTTAAAAAGAAGGGCGCTACCGAAACCAGCAAAGTGCTTGATAACATCAAGGCTCTTGGATACAAATATTCAACAATCGGTGCTATTACAACTTCCGTATTTGATATGCACATCCCTGCAGAAAAGAAGGGTCTTATCGAAAAGGGAGACAAGGCAGTTATAGAGCTTGAGAATTACTACAAAGAGGGACTCTTAACATCAGAAGAAAAATACAAGAAAGTAGTTGATGTTTGGACGGCAATAAATAAGGAAATGACCGATACCCTCAAGAAGAACTTCACTACGTTTAACCCCATCGCAATGATGGCTAACTCCGGAGCCCGTGGATCTATCAACCAGATGACACAGCTTGCCGGATGGCGTGGACCCATGGTTAACCCGCAGGGTAAAACACTTGAAGTTCCGGTTAAGAGTAACTTCCGTGAAGGACTTTCAGTTCTCGAATACTTTATCGCCAGCCACGGTGGTAGAAAGGGTCTAGCGGATACTGCGCTTAAGACAGCAGACTCAGGATACCTAACAAGAAGACTAGTAGACGTTTCTCAGGACGTTATCATAACAGAAGAAGATTGCTTTGACGGAATCCAGCCGAAGGGAACTAAGACACAGGCTATATTCGATGGAAACGACGAAGTCGTAGATGTTTCTAACCTCCCGGAAGATGTTGCTATTAAGAAAGTTAGCGGCACATTCACTACAAAGACCATAACTAATCCTAAAACCGGAAAGGTTATTGTAAATGCCGGTGGAAAGATAACAAAGAAGCTTTATGAGAAACTTGTTGCTCTCGGCATTAAGTCATTTACAATCAAGGCTTCTCTCATCGAAAGTCTTGAAGACAGACTCTCCGGAAGATTCTCAGCCGAAGATGTTGTAAATCCCGAGACAGGCGAGACCATCGTTTCTACAAACGAGATTATAAGCGACGAGCAGGCTAAAGCAATTGTCGAAGCAGGTATTTCAACCGTAACTATTAGAACAGCGCTTACATGCCGCGCTAAGCACGGACTTTGCGCAAGATGCTACGGAAAGGATATGTCAAACGGCCTTCCTATTAGAATCGGCGAGGCAGTAGGTATCATCGCAGCTCAGTCAATAGGTGAGCCCGGAACTCAGCTTACCATGCGTACATTCCATAGTGGTGGTGTTGCGGCAGCAGACGATATTACTCAGGGTCTTCCTAGAGTAGAAGAGCTTTTTGAAGCGCGTAAGCCTAAGGGTGTTGCTACAATCACTCAAAATGCCGGCGTAATCCGTATTAAAGAAGAAAACGGCAAGAGAGACGTAATAGTAACAAATGACGACGGAAAAGATACTTCGTATCCTATTCCTTATACCGCAAAGCTTAAGCCGAATATCAAGAACGGACAGAGAATCGTTGCCGGCGATCCACTTACAGAAGGACCTATCAACCCTCATGACATTCTCGCAGCTAAAAACCAAAACGCTGTTCAAGAGTATATCTTAAAAGAAGTTCAGTCGGTTTATAGAAAGCAGGGTGTTAAGATTAACGATAAGCACATCGAGACGATTGTTCGTCAGATGCTCAAGAAAGTTAAGATTGAGTCTAGCGGAGACACCAAGCTTCTTCCTGGAACAATGGTTGACGTTGGCGACTTTAGAGACGCAAACGACAATGCAATTGAAAACGGCGAGATGCCCGCAATCGGAAAGCCGACTCTTCTCGGAATCACAAAGGCAGCGCTTGCTACAGAGTCATTCCTCTCTGCTGCATCCTTCCAGGAGACCGCTAGAGTTCTTACTGAGGCGGCAATTAAGAACAAGAGAGATCCGCTTCGCGGTCTAAAAGAAAACGTTATCATCGGAAAGCTGATTCCTGCAGGAACCGGAATGAAGATATACAGAGATATTACTCCTTCAGTTATTCGCCAGCCGGATAAGTTCGAAATGGATGAGTATCTTGGATACGGAAAGAAGTTTTAATAAATAAACTTTAATAAGTAAAACGAAAGCTCCGAACAAATAGTGTCCGGAGCTTTTTGCTTGCAAGATATTTTTAACTATGCATCAGATTCTTCTAGCGAATAGGAATTTTTTAAATGTAGCTATAGAAAGCTGTAGGGCGTCTCTATATGACGTAGCTAAGTTTTCATCTAAGAAGTTAAGGTTCATATTTGATAAGAATTCTTTTAATGATACTAGAATAGAATCTATTGTATTGAAGCAACATAAAACCACATGCTCAACAATGTCTAGTCTATTCCATTTGAGTATTTTAGTATTCATATGAAGCGCGTCACTTGCATATTGATAATCTCTATAGCGTAGCCCAAGCCCAGCAAGGTCTTCTACAAACTTGAAATTCAAGTTCCTTTTAGTTATTTCCATATTGGGAATGCCGGTCAGCCAGCCATAGTTTTCAAAGTGGTCGACTTCATTAGGGTTATGCATATTAATGCCAAGAGCCTTTGTTCTCTCGTTATATTCCTCTAATACTTCAGGGGACATGTTCTTAGAACTTTTATCGAACTTGTCGAATCTATTATATAGCGTGATGAGAGGCTGGCCGTAAGTGCAGAGGATTTTAAGAACGCACTCCATTTCGTGTAAACTTCTCCAAACAACGAGCCCATCAAGTTCTAGACCTTTTGATAGAAGTGTTACGACACCTTTGGTTTTTAAGATAGCCGATTCAAACATTTTTAGAACGGTAAACTCAGGAGTGTCGCGAAGAAGGTTCCAAGCACGCAAAAGCACAAAGAGCAGGTAATCCAAAAGAATATTGAAATCACAATAAATAGGCTGGTGCTCATCGACTATTTTAGATATTGTTAGGTTGTTCTTTTCAAGTAGGAAAATAGACTTGGAAATCTTTTCAATGAGCATTTTTCTATAATTAGGATCAGCTTCGAGCTTTCTTATGTCCATTTCGCCCATTGAGCAAACAAAAGAAAAATGATACCCGCAGATATATCTGGTAAAATCGCTGGCGATTACGCCCGGGGTATCCGTGCTATAGTTATTTGCTTTTAGAATATTCTTATACTCCTTTACAACGCCGGTTAAAACCGCGATTACGAAGTCTTTATCAAACGGAAAACCACTGTACTGTCTTCTCATTTGAGGGAGTATATAATTCACAATTGGGTCAAAAGGACTAGGCATATTTTCATTATATTTACTGCAACTATTGATGTCAACATAAAGCTGAAAAAGACTTAATGGTACTCACTTAAGAGCTATATAGGTATAATATACGGCTAAGCGAAACGAAACCCTCTTTTTGTTTTTGACTATTAGAGCAAAATGATGTATTTTAATAGCCGTAATAACTACTAGAACGTCTCATGTGGTAAATAATACATTCAACTAGCACGAGCGCTATATAACAAGGAAACTTAAACAATGCTGAATCAATATTCTAGAACAGAACTACTTCTCGGAAAAGAAGCAATGGAGCGACTTTGGAAATCGCGTGTTGCCGTATTTGGCATTGGCGGGGTAGGCGGTTATACGGTTGAAGCGCTAGCTAGGTCTGGTATAGGACAGCTAGATTTAATAGACGATGACAGGGTTTGTCTAACGAATATAAATAGACAGATATATGCTACGAGAAAGACTGTCGGAAAATACAAAGTTGATGTAGCTTTAGAGCGCATCGCTGAAATAAATCCTGATATCAAAGTAAATGTATACAAGACTTTCTTTACGCCGGAGACGGCCGCTCAGTTTGATTTTTCTCTTTACGACTATGTAGTCGACGCAATAGATACAGTTGTTGGAAAAATAGAGCTAATTGTTAAGGCTAAAGAGGCTGGAGTCAGGGTTATAAGCTGCATGGGGGCAGGGAATAAAATGGATGCAACCGCTTTTGAGGTAACGGATATTTATAAAACTTCTATTTGTCCTCTTGCAAGAGTAATGAGACACGAACTAAAAAAACGTGGCATTGACTCACTGAAAGTTGTTTACTCAAAAGAGCAGCCTTTAGAGCCGATTGAAGACATGGAAATTTCATGCAAGCAAAACTGCATTTGCCCTCCCGGCACAGTGAGAAAGTGTACGGTAAGAAGGCAGGTGCCTGGCAGTAACGCCTTTGTTCCCGCCGCGGCCGGTCTAATAATTGCCGGAGAAGTAATAAAGGGCCTATCTAAATAAAAGAAGCATAGATTGCTCTATACTTCTATATCTACGGTAGTGCGTGCTAATCTAACTTTGGAAATGAACTCTCTAACTTTTAAGTGCTCGGGATGATTAATATATAGCGGAAGGTCTTCTAGCGAGTTAAGAGTTACTATAAGGCCCATATCGTAGTTCATTTCTCCATTTGTTAGGCCGGGGCCAACTTCAATATCTATTATTTCCTTTATTTTGCCTTTTAATGACGCGAGTTTTTCCGAGATAGTGTTCATTATTTCTTTTTTATTCATTCCGTCGCATTCGTCTTTTATTTTCCACATTACAATATGCTTAATCATTGAAATACACCTCTTCATAGCATTTTTATAGTATTATACTTTGCTTTTTTTAATCGGTCAATGAAACGCACAAAAGACTTGCTCTAAATAATGATTAGTGATATTATAACAAGGCTTTATTAAATGCTACTGTGGCTCAGTTGGTAGAGCAGCTGATTCGTAATCAGCAGGTCGCCGGTTCAAGTCCGGCCAGTAGCTCCATTAAAGAACAATAGGCTTAATACAATATTGTATTAAGCCTATTGTTCTTTAATGGAGCTACTGGCCGGACTTGAACCGGCGACCTGCTGATTACGAA
>JAGCYK010000049.1 GCA_017960845.1 Clostridia bacterium
AGAAAAACTAAGAATTTCTTTGTTGAAGATAGCTGTGTAGGGTGCGGCGAGTGCGCTTTTGTCTGCCCAATAAATGCCATTGAGCTAAAAGGCGGGAAACCGGCATGGGTAAAAGAAAAATGCGTTCTGTGCCTAGGATGTCTTCATCACTGCCCAAAAGGATCGATTAATTACATAAAGAAGAATAAAAACGGACAATACGTTCTTCCGGAAGGGGGCGTGTTGTGAAAAAAATTGCCGGATTTATTGTTGCTTTTAGAAACATCTTTTTGCTTCTATTCGTAGGCATTGCTATTTTTTGCGTTTGGGGAATGACCCAGGCAAGTGTAGAATACGATATTTCTAAATATCTTTCAGAAAAAACGGATACCAGGCAGGCTATAGACATTATGGCCGATGAGTTTCCGTCTTTTGGAATGTCGCAGATACTCATTAGAAACATCTCTTTTGAAAAGGCGGACGCACTAGCTAGCGAGATAAAAGAATTAAAAGGAGTCAAGTCCCTTACTTTTGAAAACAAGACAGATTATTATAAAGATTCCTGTGCGCTTTTTGATATAAGCTTTGAAGGTACTTCGGATGACGAAGAGAGCGAAGCGGCTTACCATAAGATTCAAGAAATGCTTGCTCCGTATGACGCTATGTATGCATCCGAATTAGATGAATCGTTTGCTGACGTTCTATCTGAAGAAGTCGGTTATGTAATGATTTTAGCTGCGGCAATAATACTTGCGGTGCTACTCTTTACGTCCAAAAGTTTTGCGGATGTCATAGTATTCTTGTTTACTTTTGCAATGGCTGCGCTTTTAAATCTCGGAACAAACTTCCTTTTAGGCCCTATTTCGTACATATCTAATACTGTTTGCACTATTTTGCAGCTTGCTCTAGCTATAGACTATGCAATTATTTTCTCGCATAGGTTTGCAGAAGAAAAAGAAAAGGGAAAAGATAATCTTTTAGCTCTAACCGATTCGCTAGCTAAATCCATTGTTGAGGTATCCAGCTCGTCATTAACTACAATTGCCGGGCTATTTGCTCTCACCACAATGTCCTTTAAGCTCGGAGCAGACCTAGGATTTGTTCTTGCTAAATCCATTCTTTGCAGTATGGCGACAGTATTCTTGTTTATGCCCGGAATAATGATGGCCTGCTCTAAGATAATAGATAAAACAAAACATAAAAACCTGGTCCCGAGAATAGATTTTGTTGGAAAAGCAGTAGTTAAGCTGAGATACGTAATACTGGCCGTTTTTGTGTGCGCAGTCGGCGCTGCTACATATTTCTCATTTAACGTGGATTATTCGTACAATCCGAGCAGTATTTCCACCAGCCGTCCGGCTACTACTACCATTGCCAAAAGAGAAGTTGAGAAAATATTCGGCTACAACAGTCAGTTCGTTATTCTAATGAAAGGCCGGGATTACGACCGTCAGCGCGAGGTTTTAAATATGGTAGAAGCCCATAGCGACATAAAAAGCGCAATGGGAATAGCTAATATAGAGATAGAAAGAAACGGAGTAAAGTACTATCTGACAGATAAGATTAATTATAAAGAGTTTTCGCAGCTTCTTTCAGCAAGCAACAGCATCGGTGACGCCGTGTATACAGCTTATGCGTCCTTTTCAAAAGATACTATGGAGGATTCACTTAGAGAGACTGCGCTATACGAAATGAATAAGGATATTTATAGGGTTAGTCTTATAGACTTATTTGACTGCGCAGTTAGCCAGGATGACTTCATTCTAGCATATATAGGCGATGATGACGATTTAAAAGATACTTATGAAAACATCCGCGACCTTATAGGTGAAGCCGAAGACCAGCTTGTAGGTGAGAACTACTCAAGACTAGTTTTTGCAATGGACTGCCCGGTTGAAGGAGAAAAGACTTTCTCGCTCATTAAAACGCTTTATGATGAAGTGAAAAAGGATTATCCGGAAGCTATTTTTGCAGGCGACTCAATGAGCGCATACGATATGAACGAGTCGTTCTCTTCAGATAATATTAAAGTAAGTCTCTTCACGATTCTATTTGTGTTCTTAATCCTTCTATTTACGTTTAGTTCTTTTGCTCTTCCGGCAATTCTAACCATCACCATTCAAGGCGCAATATTTATAAACTTCTCTTATTATTTCATTACCGGAACGAATGTATTCTTCTTCGTTTATCTGCTTATCTGCGCAATACAAATGGGCGCTACAATCGACTATGCAATAGTTATGACAAATAGGTTTAACGATCTAAAAGAGGTAGTCGGCAAGAAAGAGGCCGTAATAACTGCAGTATCCGATGCCTTTCCGACGATTATTACCTCAGGCCTAATTATGAGCGCAGCAGGCGCGCTTATCGGAATGTTTGTCAGCGAGCCGCTCATTTCCACTATGGGAATATGTTTATCTAGAGGAGTAATAGTATCTATAATATGCGTTATGATAGTTCTGCCTGCACTTCTTTATGTGGGAGACTGGCTAATATCAAAAACAAAATTCAAATTTAAACTACTATCAATATTTTAAAAAATAGGTAGCGAAATTAAAAAAGCTGGAAATAAAGTAAACGGAAAAAATGCGCAGGGCGGCTTAAGTGAAAGCTCGCCTGTTCAAAATGAGGCGCTAAATAAGCGGAGTGAACAATGAATAATGTATTGAAAAAAATAAAAATAGGTTCTATTGCTCTAGCGGCATTACTAATTTTATGCTTTGGAGCAACTATTCTACCTGCCTTAGCGGTGGATCCATCGCCTACAGTAGAAAAAGATTATTATGTATGCTTTTCAAACCAGAATTATTCTATAAGAAATTCCAACAAAATGAAAAAAGAGGGCGGAGAATATATTCTTGAAAATATCTCCCTTCGCTCTACAATAGATTTTTATATCACGGATAACGAGGGCGTTAAGTACTATGACAAATACGGCGATCCTTTAAGCGTAGAAGAAACCGCTCAGCTGTCTTATAATATAAAATTTAATCCGGTAGGGCTTTATAGTGAAGAGCTTGACGGATATAAAGCCACAGGCTCGCATATAACATATGCTTTCTATATCCCTAGTAGCTACTCTCTTGATTATAACGGCAGTCCTCTCGCTCTTACATACAACCCTTACAGGACCAATTACGAGGAATATTATATTTCGTCAATACGTCTAAATGCGCCTGGCGAGCTAAAATACGGAAGCGAGTCGGTCACTATAGATAATGACGGCACATATAGGATATTATTTACACCCGGCAAAACGGAAGGGGGCAATCTCTATTTATTTAACGAGAGCGGCTCCTACGGAAGCGGAGACGGCTTTGATCGCCACTTTATAGTCGAAGATGCTGCCGAATACTATGTTTCTTTTGTAGAAGAAACGATTGCGCTTAGTGGCGAAGACGAGATCATTAACGGAGAAAAAGCATATCTGTTTTCTAGAGATGAAAGCGTAATCACGCTGCCTACGTATGAGTCTACAGAGTTTTTTGCACCTAAAAGCGCGCATGTCGTTAAGTATAGAATATACGAAAAAAGACTTGATGGGTCATTCCGCCTCATAGATGATGATAGTAACGAAGATACAACGTTTTCAAGTATAACTATTCAAGAGTGCGGCTGGTATGAATTAAGACTCTCTATAGCCGCTGGTCAAGTTACGGTTTCGTACTCTTTCGGCGAAAAAGACTTCGGCGGATGGTATCTAGCTGGAGACGTTAACGGCTGGGGATATAACGAGCGTGGCGAGTTAGACATTGACAGCAAATATCTTTTAGAAGAAGTAGAAGAGGCGGACGAGGACTATAACGAGGACTACGACCAGTATAGAATCATTTTCGAGGTTACAAAGGGGAATATAAAGGATGGTAAGACGGAATTCGTTATAACTGACGGAAGTTCTAGATTTATGAACCTTGCATCGCATATTTCCATTGATGAAGCCGGAAGATACGAACTGCTGTTTTCTCCTTTTCACAACTACGGAAGAGGTAGGTATTATCGCTACTCGCTAATAGAAGATGATGACCCTAGCGGAGAAGAAGTAACTATTAGCAGCGCTGAGGAGTTTAATAATCTAGCTAGAAGATGCAATGAAGACGCGGGAGTGTCTAGCGGAATGAAGGTTTATATAAAAAACGATATAGATTTTTCATCCGTTTCAATCGTTCCTATAAAAACTTTCTCCGGAAAGTTGTACGGCGGCTTCCATACAATGAAAAATATCCGTATAACTAGCTCTTCTTCAGTAAAATCAGTCATAGGCACCCTTACAACTAAAGGCGCAGTAGAAAGATTAAGCGCTCAGCTGACTATAGACTGCCCGGACGACGAATATGTCGGCTTTATTGGGCGAAACTATGGAAAAGTGCTATTAGTTAGCACAAGTGGCAAAATAACCGGCCGGCGCTATGTAGGCGGCGTAGCAGGCTACAACGGAAGAGTTGCAGAAAGCTCAGGCGCTACGCAAAACTTCTTTATTGACGGCGAGCTTGATCAGTGCAGCGCGATTTCTTTAACGCTTAGCGGAGCAACTAATGCCGGACTTATTGCCGGTTTTAACGATGGAAAAGTATTAGGATGCAGCGCGTCTGACACTAGCGTTATATCCGGAAAAAGCAATAATGCTAATACTTCACCTGTTAATATAGGCGGAATTGTTGGTTATTCATCCGGGCGTATAAGTGAGTGTGAAGCTTCATGCACTATTAACGGGGCTAGCTCTGTTAACGTAGGCGGCGTAGCCGGGCTATGCAACGGCGAGATATATTTTTCGAAATATACGGGAAATATTGAGGCTACGCAGTATGCAGGCGGAATAGCAGGGTACTATGGAACCGTAGAGAGAAGCAACGAAGATATCCTTAGATTCTTCAGCGGATTTAGCTATGAAGATTTTATAGCATACTTTAGTGAGGACTCCGGCGAATACGAACAGACTGAGGGCCGGGCGAATATAATAACTTATTGC